>CATMQD010000001.1 GCA_950073045.1 uncultured Flavobacteriales bacterium
GGATAACAATCGGTAAAGAGACCGAGAATTTCGCTGGTCACATTTTTGTAATCTACAATCACGCGACGTTTAGCATCGGAGCTATTTGAACTGGCCATAGAAGGTGAAATTGATAGGTTCGGGGTTTAATTTAACTCTTACAAAGATGCAGTATGATTGCTATGCTGCAAGAAAAAAATGGTGGATCGCCATAATTTTATGATCACTTAACATCCAGCTCCCCTAATGTCTTGATTTTAAATTAAAAACTATTCCTGAATTGGGTAATCTTTTGGTCGGTCGAGCATCCAACCGGTAATACTTCGTCGTTCTTTATTGGCTTCCAAAACTTCATGGGCTACTGTGTCGCTTCTAAAAATTGCCAACCTTCCGGCAAGAGGGGCATAATCTTCAAATAGATCACCATTCCAAACCCGCAATTCGCCACCATCACCCAATTGCCAATCGGGGTTTAAATAAAAGGCAAAGGATAAAATACGATGACCGTTATTTTTAAACTGGTCTACATGTTTATCGTAATGTGCTCCTGTGGAGTAAAGCGCCAAATGCATTTCAACATCGCGTAAGCTTAAAAAAAGCAAAGCATTAAGCTCTTGCATCAGATCCTTTATCCTTGCTACAAAATGCGCTAATGCGGGATCTTGCGGTTGATCGGCTAACCACATAATTTCATCCGAACGAATGGAAACATCCTTGGTGTAAAGGTAGCTATTGCCAATTCCGGCTCGGCGAAAGGCCTCCTGCTCCAAAAAGGTATTGAAGGATTTAAAAATGGAGTCTTGCTCCTCCGGATCTAAAAATTGATCCAAAATTGCCAGCCCTCTATCCGCTAGAGCGTCGGCCACCTCTTCGAAAGAGGACTTTCTGTAGTTCATCAGAAATCAAAAAAATGCCGGCAAATATAGTTCTGGATTGAATGCAAAAGATCTATGATTTATTAATCACGAAAAATAAAACTGAGCGTAGTATCTTGAGGTAAAATTCCTTGAGAATGAAAAAGGTCATCTTCCTGATCAGCGCTAGCTTCCTACTCTTTTTAAATGCCTGTGACAGCCTATACTTTACCGAGCCCATGCCCAAATCAGGTAAGCCCGTAAAAGACTTTCCTCGAGAGTTTGAGGGCGAATATCGCATGCTGGAAAACGTCCGCGACAGCGTTTATGTCTCCATTCGCATTGAGGAAAAGGAAAAACGCCGATATTCTATTTCCTTCTCCGATTCGGGGTTTTTTCGAACAGGATTCATCCTTGATCTCCCTAAGCATCAATACATAGAACTCGATAAAAAAGGGATTCCAGAAGATACTTCAGAATTGGCTTTAAGAGAACATAAAGGTCTTTATTACCTTTCTTGGTTTAAGGATGAATATCAGGGCTGGCAGTTGGTTCGCTTCAATATTGGGAAGGACTCGCTCCGTATTAAGGTGCCCCAATTTGAAGCCCTGCTTTTAAGTGATTTCCGAGATATTGATCAAAATGACTTTCTGGCCAATGCCTCCGACCAAGAGCTAGCCAATATTATGGATCGCTCCGAAGCCTACGCCTTTGAAAGAACTTCTATACTTAAAACCGATCCCACCTATTTTGTTTTAGGCGGAATAGCGGTTTTACTATTTGGGATTTTCATCTACCTAAGTAGGCGGAAAAAGTAAACTAGCTACGTTTTAAAACCCGCATTAAAACAACACTAAGAAGCATAAACAGACCGGCAACGGTAACCATCGCTCCAGCGATACTGCCATTAATTCCTACCGCTAAATAATATCCCCCAAAGGAGGATAAAACGCCAAAAATAACGGCCAAAACAATCATGGGAATTAAGGACCTGGTCCATAAAAATGCCGTGGCTGCCGGAACTACCAAGAGGGCTACTATAAGGATGGCACCCACTATTTCGAAAGCCAAAACTGTAACTAAACTTACCATGGCCATAAAGCTGAAATGCCACACTTGAGTCCGAATCCCAAGTGATCGGGCATGATCTTCATTGAAGGATAAGAGTTTGAGGCCCTTAAAGGAGATGAGTAGATAAATTAAAGTGAGGGCAAATAATATTGCGGAAACCAATAGGGGCCTGGGCCCAGACCATATAGTCCCCAAACTAACCTGATCTAGAGGCACATAGGCAATCTCACCGTAGAGCACACATTCTTGGTCTAAATCAACCTGACCAGTATAAGTACTAATAAGCAATACGCCAATGGCAAAAAGCCAGGTAAAGCTTATGCCGATGGATGCATCTTCTTGCAAACGCGCCTTACGATGTAATAGCTCAATAAGGAAAGTAGCTAATAGTCCACTTGCCGCTGCTCCAATTAATAGAGCCGTACTCTCTCGTTGGCCTGAAAGCAGAAAAGCCACCACAATTCCCGGTAAAACCGCATGAGAAATAGCGTCGCCCAACATGGCCATTCGACGTAAAACCAAAAAGCTTCCTAAAAGAGCAGAGCTTGCGGCTACTAAAGCACCAGTTAAAATGATATAAAAAGCCTCGATGCTCATGAGCGATAGGGTATTGGACTTTGATGAGGATCGCGTTCTGGATAATCTAATTCCTCTAATAATTGGGCCTCTATCTCTGGCGAGATGATGTGCTCCATAGTTTCGGCATTAGGATGAATATGATCGGCCTTAAGTCGTAATCGTTGATTTAGATACATTTCCCACAAGCGATGCAAGCGCACGATACGCCGAGCTTCGTCTAATCCAGCTCGACTAAATTGATACCGCTCGGACTGCCGCAATAAATGACCCTTGCGTAGTAGTCGCCGGATTGCTTTGGGAATTACCCCGGCTTCAAAATCACGAACCGCTTCCAAGTCTTTAAGGCCATACCAGGCGGCCAAATTTCCTTGTCTTTCACCGAGGTGATAAAAGGCCTTTAACACATTTTCGTCGGTAATCTTCCTTTGATGTTTTCGCTGCATCAGCATTCGGGCGAGCATTCCTTTGCCGGGAGCCAAGAAAAGAGAGAGCAATGCGATAATGGAGAGACAAACCACAATCCACGGACCTGTGGGCATACTAGGAGCGGAAAAGCTAATGAGGGTTCCGGTAATTGCGGAAAAGCCAGCAATTAAGGCGGAAATCCACAACATTGCTCTCAGGCCATCACTATAGTTACGAGCAGCGGCTGCAGGAGTAATTAGCAATGCCGCCATAAGCACTACCCCAACCGCTTGAATTCCAAGAGCAATGGCGAGGACCATCAAACTATTCAAAAGAATTCTTAAAAAGTTAACTGGTAATCCGATGCTTTGGGCAAATTCTGGATTAAAGCTTAGTAATTTAAACTCCTTATAAAAGGCAATAGTAGCGGCAATTAAAACCAAAGCTAAACCTCCATAGATGTACAAATCGTGACTGCGCATGGCTGCCGCCTGACCGAACAAAAAATCATCTAAGCCGCTTTGTTCGCCACTTGCAGACTGCTGAATATAGGTAAGCAATAAAATTCCTACACCGAAGAACACACTCAAAACACTGGCAATAGCGGTGTCATTGCTCAACTTAGTGCGTTTATTTAGGTAGTCCATTAATATTAAAGAAAGCCAACCACTGATCAATGCACCGAGCATCAGCCACCACGGATCTTTCTCGCCGCTAAATAAAAAGGCTATCGCCACCCCTGGTAAAATAGAGTGTGCCACTGCATCGCCTACCAGAGATCGCTTTTGCAGAAAGGTAAAGCCACCTACCACTGCAGCCGAAACGGATAGCAAAAAAGTACCTCCCGCTACCAACCAAAGGCTAGAGTCGTATATCCACCAGTTACTAATCTGCAGCATCGCCTAATCCACTTTTTTCCTTGAATCCTTTTTCGCGAACCGGGAACTCACTACTCGCGATAACTTGTGATAATTTTGAGAGAACAGTTAATCGGCCGCCATAAGCCTCTTGCAGATAATCGCGGGTAAACACCTTGTCACGCGGGCCATAAGCCACCAATCGAGTGTTAAGGAGCACCATCGAATCGAAGTATTGGTAGGCGGTTTGCAGATCGTGATGGACAATTACTACCGTTTTTCCTTGATCTCGTAAATCGGAAAGCACTTTCAAAATAGCATCTTCAGTAGCGGCATCTACCCCAACAAAGGGCTCATCCATTAAATATAGATCGGCATTTTGAGCAAGGGCCCGAGCTAGAAAAACTCTTTGCTGTTGCCCGCCCGAAAGCTGACCAATCTGCCTCTGGGCATACTCCAACATTCCAACTTTCTCCAAGGCTTGGTCCACCAAATCATGATCTTGTGCACCTAGTCTTTTCATAAGGTTCTTCGGGCGATAACGACCCATTTCTACCACCTCACGCACCGATACGGGGAACTGCCAATCTACCGATTCGCGCTGTGGCACATAGCTAACTTTCTCTCGAACCTCGTTTAGGTTCTTTCCAAAGAGACGCACATAACCGCTATCCGCCTCCATCAAACCCATAATATTTCGCAATAGCGTGGTTTTTCCGCTACCATTCGGCCCCACAATACCTACCAATTGAGCTGCTTCCAAACGGAAATCTATATCCCATAATACCGGCTTGCGGTTATAACTCGAACTTAAGTTATGTACTTCTAACACCGCACCTTTATATCCCTGATTTACAACACTCATCTCAAAGCCTCCTCAATAGTTTTTAGGTTTTCATAAAACATCCCTAGAAAATTCCCTGCTTCTGTCCCTTCTCGACCAAGGGCATCAGAATATAGCTCGCCGCCTAATTCCAAATCATTTCCATCCCTTTGCACCGCTTCTTGCACCGCTTCAATCGCTTTAGGAGAAACGGATGACTCAACAAATACCGCTTTAATACCCCGTTCGTTTATAAACCTTGCCAAATCGCTAATATCTCTCAAGCCAAACTCTGCGGTGGTTGAAATCCCTTGTAATCCGCGTACTTCCAAATTATAGGCCTTGCCAAAATATTTAAAAGCATCATGCGCTGTTACTAATACCCTCTGTTTTTCAGGTATTTCTGAAAGCGTTTTTATTGCGGTTTGATGAGCTTCCATTAAAGCTTGGCGGTAAGCACTTTCATTTTTGGTAATGATATCGGCAGCTTCTGGCTTAGCCAATTGCAATCTTTGGGAAAGCTTTTCGCAGATAGTGGACCACAAACTAAGGTCGAACCATACATGAGGATCGTAAGCCTCTTCAAACTCGCTAGCATTAATCAACATAGAGTCGGCTAAAACTTCCGCCGCAGCGTACACCCTTTCAGGAGGTAGTTTATGAAATAGGTTCTGCATCTTCCCTTCCAGATGGAGACCATTATAAACTATCAAATCACCTCTGCTTAAAGCAAACACATCACCTTGAGTAGCTTTATAAAGATGTGGATCGGTACCAGGTCCCATTAAAGATTTCACTTCAATCGAATCAACACCTTCGGTTAAAACCGATACCGCATCCGCCAGCATTCCGGTTGTACACACAATGGTATATGCCTTGCTTTCCTGAGGTGAATTACATGCCCAGGCTGTAAAAAACAAAAGCAATATTGCCGCTAAGTGCCTCATTTTTTTGAGATGTAAATATTGGAACTTGCTTGGGCCGATAATCGGAATTCGGCCTCGCCATGTTGAATGAGAACACTACCATCGAAAGGTTCGATATTAACTACTTTCAATTCATCACCGAGACGAATTCCAAGTTTCGCTACATAGTTTAAGAACTCAGTCGAGCTGTCTTTAACTCCTTTTACCAAAACCTCTTGCCCTGCTTCTGCGCGATCGAGTGTTAAATCCTCTCTTACTGGAAACACACCCCGTTCATCGGGGATGGGGTCGCCATGCGGATCGAACTGGGGATTACCTAAAAAGCCCGACAAACGCTCGGTTAATTTAGGAGAACGAACATGCTCCAACTGCTCGGCGATTTCATGCACCTCTTCCCAGCCAAAACCTAACTTCTCTACCAAAAAAGTTTCCCACAGGCGATGCTTTCGCAAGATCTGAATCGCGTACAAACGCCCATCTTCGCTAAGACGAGTGCCCTTATAAGGCTGATAAATAATAAGCTCTTTATTCTTGAGCTTACGCAACATGTCGGTAACGGTTGCGGGTTTAGTATCGAGCCGTTCTGCCACGGCGTTGGTGTTTACGAGATTACCTTCATTTCCACTGATGAAAAATATCGCTTTTAGGTAATTCTCTTCGGTAAGACTTAAATTCAATTTTCTGCTTTTCGAAAAACTTTTTCAAAAATAGAAAAATCATTTTTAGATTTGCCTAAAATTTTTCTTTTGCAAACAAAAACACTTGTTGCCCTTATGTTTTTGGGCCTACAGATAAGAGCCCAACAAATAAGCGGACATATAAAAAACAGCAGCGGTGAAGCTTTGGTGGGTGTTAATCTAATTCTACAACCTACAGGTGAGGGAACGATTAGCGATCAAAAGGGGTATTTTAAATTGGAGTTTAAACCAAGCGACAAGAAGCAATATATAGAAGTTAGTCACCTGGGCTACCACCGCCAAAAAATTGAAATTGATAAGGCACAAAGCCACCTTGATATTACATTAAAGGAAGACCGACTGGGACTCGATGAAATTGTAGTTAGCGGGAGTCGCCAGGCAATAAGTCGATACAATTCTCCAGTAATTGTAGAAACCTTAAATCCCGAATTATTTGAGCAGGTTTCGGCCTTGAGCCTAGCTGAGGGGCTATCGTTTAGTCCGGGCCTTAGATTGGAAAATAATTGCCAGAACTGCGGTTTTACGCAACTGCGAATTAATGGTTTGGATGGTGCCTATTCCCAAATCCTCATGAACTCCCGACCAATTTTCTCCAGTTTAATGGCTGTTTATGGTTTAGAGATGATTCCCGCCAATATGATTGAACGTGTGGAAGTGGTGCGTGGCGGAGGATCGGCCCTCTACGGGGGTAATGCAATCGGGGGAACCGTTAATATCATTACTAAGGAGCCTCATGAGAATCAGTTTTTTACTCAAAGCCAAGTACAAAATATTGGCGGTGAAGCTTGGGAAAATAGCAATAGTATGGGGGCCAGTTTAGCAGCATCCGACCTCCAATCTGGAATTAACCTATTTGGCTATACCCGCGATCGCATGGCTTGGGATGCAAACCAAGATGGATTTACAGAAATCACCGAATTAGAAAATCGCACCTTGGGCCTTAACGCCTATTGGAAACCAAGCAGCCGCTCTAAACTTAGTTTAGACCTATTTAGCATCAATGAATACCGACGTGGAGGTAGCGACCTTGATCTAAAACCTCATGAAAGCAGGATTGCCGAGCAGTTGGAACATCAAATTGTTGGTGGCGGCGTGGCTTGGGAAGGCCTTTCGGCAGATGCCAAACATCAGTACTCGGTTTACACATCTGCACAACACACTCATCGCGATAGCTATTATGGTGCTGGCGGGCGTCCCCTACGTGCAGGGGATAGTCTAAGCGAAAGCGATCTATTAGCATTAAACGCCTATGGACAAACAGAAGACTATAGCCTAGTGGCTGGTGCGCAATATGCCTGGCAAGTTCTCAATCAGCTACAGCTGAGCATTGGCAGTGAATACCAATACAATTCGGTAGAAGAAGAGATTCCTGGTTACCAAAGGCAAATTGAACAAAGCGTTCATAATTGGGGATCTTACCTTCAAGCGGCATGGAATATTAATTCTGACTGGAAACTAGAAATAGGTAATCGACTTGATATCAGTAATGTTGAAGCGTACTACCAACTTGGTTCCAGTAAATTTTCCCAAGATAAGCCCTTTGTGAATTTATCGCCGAGATTAAACTTGCAATATATAGCGAATGATGCCTGGCAATTTCGTGCTTCCTACTCGCGTGGTTTCCGCAACCCACAAGCCTTTAACGAAGATTTACATATCGAAACCGTGGGTGGAGCTGCACTCTTTATTCGCTTAGATGAAAATTTAATTTCTGAAATTAGTCATAGTATAAATAGCTCTGCTGAATATTTGATTATCAAAGAGTCCAGTGAACACAAACTGTTATTTTCTGGGTTCTATACTCAATTACAAAATCCCTTCGTGTTAGTGGATCGACAAGGTCAAGTTAACGGTACGGCTGTGCAAATAAAAGCCAATGGTGATAATGCCTTGGTGCGAGGGTTAAACTTGGAATATCAAGGTGCCTGGAGAATGGGATTACAAATTCAAGGCTCTCTCACTTTGCAAGAAGCTTTTTACCAAGAACCTCAACTTCTTTGGCAAAACCCAAGCGATGAAGTGGATCAAGTTAGTAGCGCTCGATTTTTGCGCACTCCTAACCTGTATGGTTATCTAAATGCCAGCTTTCCCTTTGCTGATAAATGGTTGGCCAATGCTGCAATTAGCTATACCGGATCTATGCAATTAGCTCGTTTAACAGACCCAGAAACTGAAGAGCTTGAATTATTAGAGAGTCCAGACTTTATTGATGTCCAAGCCTCCATACAGCGAGAGATATTTCAAAACGACAATTGGGAACTAGGGCTAAAACTAGGAGTGAAAAATATTTTCAATGCCTTCCAGGCGGATTTACCCACTGGCCCCGATCGAGATGCATCGTACATTTATGGCCCTATTTTACCTCGGACCTATTATTTATCCATAAAGCTGGATTTTCTGCCTTAAGCGGAAATTCATAGAGTTGCATATCAGCACCATCAAACACGCCATAGGTGAAATAGGAAATCCAGTCTCCTAGGTTAAGGTAGCGGGCACCCGCCTCATTTAACTTGATATCTAGGGGTAAGTGGCGGTGACCAAAAACAAAGTAATCTCGATGGGTTTGCTCCAATAGCTCTTTACAGTAAATCACTAGCCATTCTTGCTCTTCGCCTAAGAAAATTGCGTCTTGATCGCCCGTTTTAGCGCGAGAACTACGCGAGAAATAATCGGCTAAACCAATACCAAAATTAGGATGAAGGCGCGCAAAGCACCACTGTAAGAAAGGATTGGCAAAGACCTTTTTAATGAACTTATAACCATGGTCTCCCGGACCCAGTCCATCCCCATGACCAATATAGAAGCTTTTTCCATTCCACTCACGTTCAATAGGTTCGCGATACAAAGTAAGGCCTATTTCTTGGGGCAGGTAATCAAAAATCCACATGTCGTGATTACCCGTAAAAAGATGAATCGGAGTTCCAGAATCAGCTATTTCGGCCAGTTTTCCTAAAAGACGTACAAATCCACGGGGCACTGCTTTTCGGTATTCGAACCAAAAATCAAATACATCGCCCACTAAGAATATCTCGGCAGCATCCTCTTTAATGCGATCCAACCAATCTACAAAGTGCTTTTCTCGTGCTAGACTCGCCTCATATGAAGGCACCCCTAAATGGAGATCGCTGGCGAAATAGATTTTTTTTCCGGCTTCCAATTGCATGCAGCGAATATAGGGCAATGGCGGAATTAGCTTTAAGTAGCCACAAAAAAAACCCTTCTGCTAATCGCTGAGATCGGCAGAAGGGTCTTAATAAAAATCAAGCTAGCTTATTTCGCTGCTGCGTAGTTTTTAGCTACTTCGTCCCAGTTAATCACATTAAAGAATGCTTCAATATAATCTGGACGACGGTTTTGATATTTTAGGTAGTAAGCGTGTTCCCACACATCAAGTCCCATAATTGGCGTTCCTTTTACCTCAGCAACATCCATTAATGGATTATCCTGATTTGGGCTGCTGGTAACTTTAAGGTTTCCTTCGCCATCAACGATTAACCAAGCCCA
Source organism: uncultured Flavobacteriales bacterium (assembly GCA_950073045.1). GTDB lineage: Bacteria > Bacteroidota > Bacteroidia > Flavobacteriales > Schleiferiaceae > Croceimicrobium. The sequence goes on from CATMQD010000001.1 coordinate 9,697, forward strand.
ACCAGAACCGAAGCGGGTTGCGGCAGCATTGGCAAACTCGTCTTTAAATTTTTCGAAAGAACCGAAAGTGCCATCAATAGCCGAAGCTAAATCACCACTTGGCTTACCCCCACCATTTGGTCCCATTACAGACCAAAAAAGACTGTGATTGTAAAAACCACCGCCATTATTGCGTACACCGCCACCATGCTTGGAAACGTTTGCTAAAATATCTTCGATTGATTGATTTGCTAAATCCGTTCCATCGATAGCAGCGTTTAATTTAGAGGTGTAGCCCGCGTGGTGCTTACCATGGTGGATCTCCATAGTTTGGGCGTCAATATGTGGTTCTAATGCGTCGTGTGCATATGGTAATGCAGGTAATTCAAAAGCCATGTTTTGTGTTTTTATGATTGTATTTATTGAACATTTGGGGAGCACAAAAGTTTGCGCTCACTTAAACAAAAACAGTATTTCGTTTAAGCCGTATCAAAAGTAATTATTAAGAATTAAAATCACGAAGGCTGCGTCTATACTTATATGTTAAGTATCGATCAGCGCACTTTGGCCTTACTTATAATCCTGCGGAAAATCTTGGGCAAAAAGCGGAATAAATACACCGCCAAAACTTCCTTCCCGCCAATTAGCGCCACACTTTTATTGCCTTGAATTGCCCGGAGTGCCTTTGATGCAAATTCTGCGGCAGGCATCCCCTTGCGCTGGGCCTCGTCCATTATACCCAAAGCTGAATTATCGCCGGTAAGGGCATTAACCGAAACTTGGGTATGAATAAAACCAGGACAAATAATATTAATCTTCAACTTAGGATGTTCGGCCCGAAGGCTTTCGTAAAAACCATGCAGTGCATGTTTAGCTGCTGCGTAACCGGAGCGATAAGGCGTTTGAATTTTACCTACCAAACTCGAAATTACAACCACCTGACCATCGGCTTGAAGCCACTGCTGAAGGAAGAATTTGGAGAGCTGTACATTAGCCAAGTAATCAACTTCCATAAGTCTTCTGTATACATTCATCTGTGTATCTGCCACTAAAGAACGTTGAGACAACCCACCCGAAAGAATCACGATATCAGGATATTGCCAAAACTCTTCTACTTGTTCTGCCGCCTTCTGTCGTTCTAATTCTGACTCCAAATCAAAAGCAAGAACTCTTACTTCCGTGGCACCTTTCTGCACCAGCTCCAAGGCCAGTTTTTCGAGAACCCCAGACCTTCGTCCACTTATTACTAATCGAGCCGAAAAAGTGGCCAGCTCTTCAGCCATGGCTTTTCCAATTCCCGAGCTAGCACCGGTAATCCAAATTTTCTTTTGCTGGTAATATTTCTTCATGCTCCTTTTTGCCCTTTGTTATTTGCTAATTTAGGCTCAAATGCAATTGATGAAGGACACTTTTCTGATTTACAATGCTTCTGCTGGTGCGGGCAAAACCTATCAACTGGTTCGCAATTACCTCAAGCTCTGCTTAAAAAGCCCCGACCCTATGCAGTTTATGCATATCCTGGCGATCACCTTTACTAATAAGGCGGCCCGCGAAATGAAAAACCGTTTGCTTGCCCAATTGCGCTTGCTGGAAAATTACCCTGACTTAAAAAGCGAGGATAAAGAATATGCAGAAGAGCTTGCCAAAGAATTAAACATTGAAGTTTTAGACCTTAAGTACAGAGCCGAAAAAAGTCTGTCTGCCATTCTGCACCACTATGCCGCTTTTAGTGTTTCAACCATCGATAGTTTTACCAACCGATTAATTCGAAGTTTTAGCAAGGATTTGGACCTCAATGGTAATTTTCAAATTGAGGTGGATAATGAGAGAATCTTAGAAGAAGCCATTGACCGTTTATTTGATGAGCTAGAGGCTGATCATCCCTACACCGAAATCTTAAGTCGCTATATTCAGCAACAATTAGAGGATGAATATTCGTCCAACCCTCGCAATCTGCTTAAAGACAAGGGAATGGAGCTTTTCTCCGAAAGGGCATTTCCCTATTTGGAGGCCTTAAAAAAACTAAGTGCGGAGCAAATTTTAGAAACGGAAGCTCATCTGCGCAAGCGCCAAAAGGAAATTAAAAAAGAGTTAAACCGGCTTTGTGATGGGTTTTTTGAAGCCTCAGAGGCAGAAGGTTTAGTGGGAGGCGATTTTCGAACGGGTGGGGTGCATAGCCTTTGCACAAAAATAAAGAGAGGTGAAATTAAGCCCTATACCAAAGCGATTAATGAAACCTTTAATGACAAAGGTCCTTCACATATACCATCCACCAAAGGGAAGAAAGGCAGCAGCCTTAGCAATGAGCAAACCCAGGAGCAGTTTTACTGTATTGGTCTGGAAATCAAAACCTATCTGGACAGTAATATCGAGGAGTTATTCATTCTGGATCTACTCTTAAAAAGCATTCATGGCTTGGCTTTATTAGGTGCTCTGGAAATACGCATCGATGAAATAAAAGAGGAAAGCGGGCGCCTGCCAATTGGGGATTTCAACAAAATAATTTCACGGGAATTACAGGCTCAGCCGGCGCCATTTTTATACGAACGCCTAGGGGATCGATATCGAGATTTCTTTATTGATGAGTTTCAGGATACTTCTCGACTGCAATGGGAAAATATGCTGCCCTTAATAAATAATGCCTTGGCGGGAGAAGATAGCAGCACCATGATTGTGGGAGATGCTAAGCAAAGTATTTATCGTTTTAGAGGCGGCGACCTGCAATTGTTTGTCGATCTATTTAATGATTCTGATCCATCTAATAAGGTTAATGGACAGGAGCTCTATCGCCGTAAGGTGGTGAACATGGGCCATAATTTTCGCTCCCGATCGGAATTAGTGGATTTTAACAATCAGTTTTTTGAGGCGATTAGTCAGGCCTTGCCAAACCCTCAATACCGAGAAATCTACTCGCAAGGAAAACAAGATCCCGCAAGGGATAGCGGAGCTTTCTTAAGTCTAGAAATCCTCCCCGACCGACCCCAGAAAGAGGATTACTACTATGCGCTTTTGGAACGCCTAAATGAACTTTTTAGCCGGGGCTATCAACAAAAGGACATTTGTATCCTGAGTCGCAACAATGCTAAGGGTAAAGAGGCTGCTGCTTTTTTATTGGAAATGGAGGGCCAGCTAAATACGCCTCAAAATGAGGGACTACAAATTCTTTCGGCCGATAGCTTAGTTGTAGGTGCTTCGGCAGAAGTGAAAGCTCTGATTTCATTCTTACAAATGAGTGAAAAACCAGAGCAAATGGAGATCCGGAGAGATTGGTTGGCCTTTGCTGCCGATGAAAATTCGGAAGAGCTTGAAGCTCATCTCAAGCGGAAAAAGCTAGCAAGTTTAAAATTGGAAGAACTAGATGAGGAGCTCCATGCCTTCAACTATCAAAATTGGAAAGGAGCCGATCTTTTAGAAAAATGCTATCAGCTGATGCAAAGCTTTGGGATGAACTGGCAAGAAGATCCCTACCTCCAGTATTTCCTCGATCAAGTGCGAGAATACCAAAGCAATCATCGGCCAGTTACGGCGGAGTTTTTAGATTGGTGGTTAGATCGTGGACAAGATAAAAGCGTGGGTATCCCTCAGGAAACCAATGCTATACAAATAATGAGTGTGCATAAATCCAAGGGTTTAGAGTTTCCTGTGGTGGTCTATTTATTTGCCGAGGGAGCATTAGATACTTTGGGAGGCGGTTTTAATAAAACCTCCGGCTGGGTTAATCTCGACTCTGAAAAATACCTGCTTCCTTTTAGCTTAATTGATTTTAAACAAGCGCAACTGCCCGAACAACAACCGATTTATAGTGCTTGGTATAATGAAGAGCTTTCCTTGCGGATGATGGATGAACTAAATGTTTATTACGTGGCCTTTACAAGAGCGGTAAAAGAGTTGCATATCGTTTCGAAACTTCCACCGAAGGACACCAAAGGAAAGACCTACATCCAAGAGTATTTAGCTCGTCAATTTGAGGCCCAAGGTTCAGGCGTATTTTTTATTGGTGAAGCGAGCATGCAAGAGCAATCCGCAGAAAACATTAATCGCTATCCTTTAAAGGCCTTTGAGGTTTTGCCTTGGCGTGAAAAACTTCAAACAGTTAGTAATGCTCCCCGACATTGGCAACAAGATCGATTACAAGAAGCCCGCTGGGGCTCGAAAATGCATGAGCTACTTGCTCGCTTAAAGTCTAGTGCCGATTTAGAGCAAGTTTTGAAAATTGCCCAATCCGAGGCCTGGATTGAGAAAGAAGATATCCAACAATTAGAAAATCAATTAAAGGACTTGTTTGAACATCCTGAAGTGGGTGTTCTTTTTAAACCCGATAGTGAGGTTTACAATGAACGCTCTTTACTAATTCCAGGCCAAGAGCGGAAAATCCCGGATCGCCTTGTGCTTAATAATGGGCGATGGTATTTGGCCGATTATAAAACCGGTGCCGAACTAGCAGCTCATGAGCAGCAGCTTAAGGAATACTGTATGCTACTAGCTCAATCAGGCATAAGGGTTGAAGCATCCTACGTGATTTATTTACACGATGAAATTAAAGTAGCACAGATTGCTTAGGCGAAACGAAATCGACCTATTAAAATGAGAACATGCACATTATTCTTTATTCTCGCATTAGCGTTGCTGCTTGGAAATTCCGCTTGTAAGCAGATTTACATTAAACACTCGAAAATTCTGGAGAGCAAGCCTGAGCTTAAAAGTATTAGCAATGGCGAGAAAAGAGTTTTATTTCTGCCTATTCATCATATTGGACTGAAAGAATACTACCAGGATATCGCCAAAAAAACGGATTCTTTAATAGGTCTCAACTATATGGTTTTCTACGAACAGGTAAATACTAAAGCAAGTGACCATGCTGAATATGAGTCCCTTGGAAAAAAGTTCCGAAAGATTACCGGAAACTTTAATGCTAGTAGTGGTTATCTAGATACCGTAAATAATAGTCTAGGGAATATGCAATTCGATAAGAAGTACGAGCTTACGAATCAGCCACCGCTTGCTAAACTGGGAGTTAACACTTCCACCGCCGTGCATGCCGATGTAAGTCTTGAAGAGCTTATTTACGCTTATGAGCAGCGCAATGGGCCCATTGAATTAGATAGTTGTGATAAGGCAACAAGCCTAGAGGAAGAGTATTTATGCGAAGCCTTGGATCGTAAATCCCGAAAAGAATTTAGGGAGGACTTTATTTTAGGTCACCGTAACTCCCATTTAGCGCAATTAATTCACCGCTCGGAGGCCGATAAAATATTCGTGATTTATGGCGCCAGTCATTATAAGGGCTTTATAAAGGAGCTCGAAAAACTAGACGCCAGCTGGGAGGAAGAATAGGTAAACCGCTAAAGGTCTTTGTCTTAATTCGCGAATCGCGAATTAAGAATTTAATGTATCTTAGCCTTTAATAAATTACCCCGTATGAAGAAGCACAATGGAATGCGGCCCCACGATATTGCCATTCTACTAAAGATAGCCAGCAAAGGCCAAGAACCGTGGTTAATGAAAGATCTCGCTCAAGAGTTATTTATTAGTCCAAGTGAAGTTAGTGAGAGCCTTCATAGATCCGTAAGAGCTAAGCTTCTTGGAAGCGATAAGAAGCATCTGAATAAACTAGCCCTACTGGAATTTTTAAAGTTTGGCCTTTCTTATGTATTTCCACTTCGGTCTGGCCCAATAAGTCGTGGTATAAAAACTGCCATTTCCGCTCCTCCTCTAGACAGGGATATTCTATCTGACGATCAGTTTGTTTGGACCTATGGGGAGGGAACAAGCCAAGGACAATCACTTGAGCCTCTTCACCCTAAAACCCCAGAAGCTTGTCTTCAAGATTCCAAATACTACGAACTAATGGCCTTAACCGATACCTTAAGAATAGGAAGAGCAAGGGAAAAATCATTGGCTTATAATTATTTAAAACAGAGTATAGAAAGTGCTTAAAAACCAAACCATAAACCTGAAAATTGTGGAGAAGGTTGCCTCAGCCTTAGAAGAGCTAAACCAAGAAGTAATCTATGTAGGCGGGGCTGTTGTTAGTTTATACATTACAGATGAAGGAGCAGAACAACCTCGGCCCACTACTGATATTGACATTTCTGTTCAGATAGGCAGCTATGCTGAAATGGATCAGCTTAGGGAAAAGTTGTCGACTAAAAAAATCTACCCCGCTGCTTCTCATGATGTTATGTATAGATATATGTATGAAGAGATTCTGATCGACTTCATACCCTTTGAGGAAACTGCTTTGGGACCGACTAATAGCTGGCTGAAACCGGGATTTAAAAAGGCCTATCCCGTTAAAATCGGGGAACTTGAAATCAAGATTCTACCTATTAGTTTGTTTTTAGCCTCGAAATGGGAAGCCTATAAAAGTCGCGGTACAGATCCTCGAACAAGTCATGATTTTGAGGATATAGTTTACTTGCTTGACAATAACAAAGAGCTTGTCCAAGATATTAGCAACGCCGAAAAGGATGTTCAAAGGTTTCTAAATAAGATGGCTAGAGAAATTCTTCATCATCCATCCATGAGCGAAATCCTAGAGTGCCACTTGAACCCCTATACTGTTGAAAGCCGAATAAAATTAGTGATTGAAAAACTAAGGCAGATTTTGTCTTTAGCTTAAATCATACCCAATTGGCCCTGCTAAACAAAATGCCTGAGCCTCGCTGGCATCCAGTGGATTATGAATCAGTGCGAAATAATTCAGTTTAAGGGAGCTGAAAATCATCAAAACCAAAAAAGCAGACCCCTAAAAGAGCCTGCTTTTCAATAAATAATCTTTAAGATACGCTTAGTCGATAACTCTTAAATCCTTACCAACCTTGGTAAAGGCAGCGATAGCGGTATCTAAATGAGCTTGATCGTGCGCAGCACTTAATTGCACGCGAATACGCGCCTGACCTTTAGGTACGACCGGATAAAAGAACCCGATTACATAAATGCCCTCTTCCAATAAGGCATCTGCAAATTTTTGCGATAAGGCTGCATCGTAGAGCATAATCGGAACAATCGCCGAATCGCCATCTTTAATATCAAAACCAGCGCTGCGAATTCCCTGCTTAAAGTAATTCACATTAGACTCTAGCTTATCGCGTAATTCGGTGGTTTCACTCAAAAGATCAAACACCGCAATAGAAGCACCTACAATGGCTGGAGCCAAAGAGTTAGAGAATAAATAAGGGCGTGAACGCTGACGAAGCATATCGATAATCTCCTTGCGGCCGGTCGTAAATCCACCCATTGCACCACCTAATGCTTTGCCTAAGGTTCCGGTGATAATATCCACACGACCCATCACATTATTTAGTTCGTGGGTACCGCGACCAGTTTTGCCGATAAAGCCGGTGGCATGGCATTCATCAACCATTACCAAGGCATCATATTTCTCGGCTAGATCACAAATTTTATCCAATTGTGCTACATAGCCATCCATGCTAAATACGCCATCTGTAACGATAATTTTAAATCGTGAAGTTTCGGAAGCGGCCTGCAATTGCTTTTCCAGGTCCTCCATATTGTTGTTCTCATAACGATAGCGTGCAGCCTTGCATAAGCGCACCCCATCAATAATGGAAGCATGATTTAAACTATCCGAGATAATAGCATCCTCTTTCGTAAGAATCGGTTCAAAAACCCCACCATTGGCATCAAAAGCCGCGGCATATAAAATGGTGTCTTCGGTACCTAAAAACTGGGCAATTTTCTGCTCTAGCTCTTTGTGAATATCTTGGGTACCGCAAATAAATCGCACTGAGGACATACCGAAGCCATGGGTGTCCAAGGCTTGTTTTGCCGCTTCGATTACTCGCGGATGAGATGATAAACCGAGGTAATTATTACTGCAAAAGTTTAAAACCTTCTGCCCGCCCTCTACGGTAATTTCGGCGCCTTGCTCGCCAGTAATAATACGTTCGCGTTTGTAAAGACCGTCGGCCTCAATCTGTTGCAATTCTGCCTGCAGGTGTTCCTGAAGTTTACCGTACATCGTTTAATTTTTATAGGTGAGAGCACAAAGATAAAACCCTGTTTCGGCTTGTCGCCTTCCGACCATTGATTTCCCCTATTTTAGGAGCGTGAATTCAGATCTGCAAAAATTAGAAGCCGCTCTACAGGAAAGTTTAGAGGACTTCATCTTCTCTCGCCAAGAAAAAAGAAGCTTTAAAAGCTTGATGGCGCACAGTCCCTTAAATCAAGCACAAAGAGATTGGCTACTTAGTAGGGCCCGGGATTTCGCTATGGAGAAAGTCTCGGAAAAGCCGGATTTAGTTTTAGGCTGGTTTTATGAAAGTGCTAAAGCTTTAAAACCAAAAAGAGGCGGCCAACAAGAAGCCTCCGAAGCCTATTTTAGTCCAGGTACGGCTTGCCGAAGCGCCATTATTCATCAATTAAGAGCCACCCGTAAAAACATCGACATTTGTGTTTTTACCATTAGCGATAATATTATTCGCGATGAATTAGCAGCTCAACATAAAATGGGCAAGCGCATTCGCATTATTAGCGATAATGATAAGAGTGAGGATATGGGTTCGGATATCGAATTCCTTCGACGATTAGGCATTCCAGTAATACTGGATAATACCGAAGTTCACATGCATCACAAATTTGCCCTTTTCGACCGGGAACATCTTCTCAGCGGCAGCTATAACTGGACGCGCTCCGCCGCAGAAAGAAACTATGAAAACTTAGTCTTAAGCTCCGAAGAAGAACTAGTGCATTCCTTCCAAGGGGAATTTGAGCGCCTCTGGGAAAAACTTAGTTAAGCACAAGCTTTACACTGCCCGTGAATTAATACCTCGGCGCTTTGGGCTTTAAAGCCAGATGGAATTTCGAAGGATGGCAAAGAGGCGCTGTCCAAGCAATAAGTCTGCTTACAATCGTTGCACTTAAAGTGCAGATGGCTATCGTGGTGGGCATCCTCGGAACAGGGACCATGGCAAATCGCGTACTTCACCGATACCTCATCATCGGGCACCTTGTGGATGATCCCATGCGATTCAAAGTCTTGCAAAGTTCGATACAAGCTAGCTCTATCTAACTGGCCATCAAAGTTTTTACTAAGGTCACTATGAGAGATTGCGATTTTTTGAGCGAGAAAAAAATCTAATACCTGAACACGACCTAAGGTTCTTCTTAGGCCGTGTTCACGTAAAAGTTCATCAGGGTTTGCCATCATTACATTACATGGATTTCCGCCGAAAATACAGCATAATTTCCATCGCTGTCCTTCGCTGAAATCTTTAACTCATAATGACCTGTTTCTGCATTAGCAGGAATCAAAATATCTACGGTACTTAAATCAAAGCTGGTATCGGCACTTCCTCCTAAATCGATATCCTCAGTGAAAATCTCGCCTGAAGCTACTTTATGATCGTGGTCTTGCTCTTCTTCCTCGGCAATGGTAATAACTATCTCATCTAAGTCTACATCATCAGTAATACTGCCCACTATCTCTAAACTCTGACCTTTGGGAGCATGCACCTCTGAGCTGAAATCAGGATCAGTAATGTTAAACTGTGGCTCACCTCCATTGGTTAAAAGGAAATCTACTTCCACAAATTCCGATTCGTTACCCGCTGCATCTAAAAGACGTAATACCATGTGGTAAGGACCAGCAGTTACCGGATCGGGTACATTTAGGGTTTCGGTCGCTGTAGCGCTCGCACCACTAAGGTCAATCACTTGTGAATGAGCCCAAGTAGCGCTGGCCATTTTACCGTGACCGTGACCATCAAAAGCATCGTGAATATCAAGCTTCAACTGACCTAGTTCTTCATTATCACTTACATCAGCGGCAAAATTAAGATTATCACCGGCGGCAAAGCTCAAGTCATGATCTTCTCCATTAATGGTGGCCGACAAAATTTGCGGCGCGGCAGTATCCTGAGCTTCATCATCCTCTGAACAGGAAGCCATTAATACTAAGGCACTAAAAAGTAGAATATGTTTTTTCATCCCTTTATTTTGATGCAAACATATTGCTTTTACAACATTGTTGCAATTATAAAGTAAAGGAAAACCCGAGCACTATATTCCGACCTTGTTCGGGAAGGTTTAGGATGCGGTAGCGGGATAAATGTCGGAGGTAAGATTCGTCCAAAACATTTTTCAGAGCGAGGTGAAATCGGAAATCGGTATTTCGCCAGCTAAACTTATAGCTACCTTCTAAATTAAGTAGGTGGTAAGCCGGAGTTTCTGCCTCATTTCGATCCACGCGATTTTGAGCTGCGGTATAACGCCAGCTTAAGCCTGCATCCCAGTTTTTATCCTCCCAGTTTACACTCAATAAATTGGACCAGGGTGGACTGAAAGGCAGCGGCAACTGGGTATTTAAATTTTGATTTACCAAAACTTCACTAGCATTACTCAAATGCAAATTAGACCAGGGATGCCAATCGGCATATAACTCTCCTCCTGCCTGTATTGCCGGCGCCTGTTGGTATTGGTAAAGCTGACCCGCCTCTGGTAAATTTGAAAAGCGTGCTGTTGGTCGTAGGAAAATGAAGTTTTCGAAATAATAATAAAAAGGACTCAACCTCAGCATAAAATCCTTTTGCCGATACTCCAATCCAAGGTCCACCTGCCAAGCGATTTCAGGGTTTAAATTTGGATTCCCTTGCTCATGCCTAAAAGTACCATGATGCACACCATTGCTGCTTAACTCCGCCACATTCGGTGCTCGAAAACTGCGGGCAAAATGCCATTTCATCTGCCAATGCTCCGAAGGCAAATAAACTAAGCCCACTGCCGCAGCTATATTGCTAAAGCTCCGATTAACTGCTTGGGAACGAACGGCTAAACTATCAGGGTTTTGCCACCAAGGTAGACTACTCTCTGGTGAACTTTGATGTTTGTACTCCCAACGCACACCACCATCCCAATTGAGGCGATCATAAAACTTGCCATTGGCCAATAAAAACAAACCTGACTGATAGGCGGTATAATTCGGAATTAAATATTCAAAACCGCGACTAAGGTTTTTGCGGTATTGTTGTGCGGTTCCCAAAACTAAATCTGCGGAACGCCAGTGAAAGCGATAGCGACTATTTAGCTGTGCACTATGGAGCTTTAAACCCAAGGCTAGAGTGGCGTTGCTATCGATATCATTAAATCCATGCGCATGAGGCAAACTACGCTCTTCACGATCATTAAACTGGTAGCCTATCTCCGTTTCTAACCAATGCTTTCCCAGCTTTACATTCTGGATGCTATAAATTTTATAGTGAGCAATTCTTTGCTGGGGAAAGTCAATATCGGCTGGATCTCCAATATCTCCAACATCAAATGCGCGGGGAATGCCCGTTGCACCAGGATACATGCCCTGCTTTTGATCATAAACTGAAAAGCGATAACGTGCTCTATAATCGTCGGTATTCCAACTTAAATAAGCTTGCGCTGATTGCAGCTCGCCCGCCGTATTTTTTAGGGTATTATCCGTTACCGGTAGCACAAAACCATTGTAAACAAACTCCTCTGCTGGTATGCGAAAATCTTGATACTGGCGACGACTCGCACGAAGGCCAATGGCCAGTGGTCCTTTTCGATAAGCTGTAGCCGCAGACAATCCAAACACCTGATTGTTAGAATGGTAATTGGACTGTATTTGAGCAGTCCAACTTTCCTTAGGCAGGGCTTCTGGTAAAATTCGAACTGCTCCAGCAATAGCATCACTACCGTATTGCAAGGCTGCCGGTCCCTTCACCAATTCCATCCTTTGTACTTGGAATGGATCGATTTCCAAACCGTGATCCATACCCCATTGCTGCCCCTCTTGCTTAATTCCTTGATCGATTACTGCTACCCGATTTCCGGTAAAGCCACGAATAATTGGCTTTGAAATTCCTACCCCCGTATTTAAGGCGTTTAATCCCGCTTGTTTTTCGAGCATCGAACCTAAATCGATTTGGGCCGCTTGCTCTCTTTCATTGGTGCTTACGCTGATGAGTTCCTGGGAATAATTCCGACTGGGCAAATTGAAGAACTGATCCTCAATAAGTAGTTCCTCTAGCTCAATATTGCTGGGAAAAAGACCCATTACAATACGTTTTCGCTTAGGAAAATCGAGGTCCATATCTTGGGCTATATACTGGGCCTTTTCGAAATGGAGATGGTAATGGCCCGGTTTTATCTTAATCTGAAAGTTACCTGAGCTATCGGTAAAGGTACTAAGCTCGGTCTCGTGCACGGTGATTTTCACTCCCGCGATTGCCTTTCCTGAAACGCCATCAAAAATTTGTCCTTGTAGGCTATCCCTTTGCGCACTAAGCACTAAAGAAAAAACCAAAAGGCTTAAACTGAGATATACTCTATTTAAAGAGATTGAGGACATCATTCCCATTCGCCAAAAGAATCAGCGCGAGCAGAATAAAGAAACCTACCATTTGGGCGTATTCCAAAACTTTATCGGAAGGTTTGCGACCGGTAATCATTTCTATAAGCACAAATACTACGTGACCGCCATCCAGCGCTGGAATTGGTAAAATATTTAAGAAGGCCAGCATAATGCTTAAGAAGGCGGTAATGCCCCAAAACCACTCCCAATCCCAAGTAGTAGGAAACTGAGAACCGATTGCGATAAAGCCACCAACCTTTTTATAAGCACCTGTAGATGGGGTGAAAATCAGCTTTAGCTGACGGATGTAATCCTGGAGCACCCCGGTTGTTTTACTGAAGCCTGCTGGGATGGCTTCTAAGAAAGTGAATTTATCGTAGGCCACATTATAGAAGTCTAAAATGTCTTTTCTTCCCCCTGGACGGATTCCAATTTTACCGGAATCTGGAATGCTCATGGCAATTTCCATATACTCCCCTGCACGGTAAAGACCAAAGACTGCGGTGTCGCCAGCGTTCTGTGGAATCAAGTTAATAAACTGATCATGGTAAGGAACTTTAGTCCCATTTAAACTTACCAGGCTATCCAGCTTTTGTATACCAGCAAATTGAGCAGCCGACTTTTCCTGAACTTCACCTACAATAAACGGGAAGCGTAGACTTACTAAAGGACCGTCTCCTTCTAATATTCCTTGTTTATCTTCTGGCCTTACACTAAGCTCTATAGACTCGCCATTGCGAATTATTCCAATCTTATTTTCGCTTAGCACTAACTCCTTATTAATTTCAGAAAAACGTGCAATCTTACGGTCATCCACGCTTACCACCAAATCGCCGGTTTCCAAACCTAAAACCTTAGCTTTATCCGCCACTACTAGGCCATTGTCTATGTTTTCTATCGGAAGATAAGCCTCGCCATAATACATGAACATTCCGATGTAAATAACAATCGCTAAAATCACGTTTACGGTAACTCCACCAACCATGATAATCAATCGCTGCCATGCTGGCTTGGAACGGAACTCCCAAGGCTTCGGCTCCTCTCGCATTTGATCCTTGTCCATGCTCTCATCAATCATCCCGGCGATTTTTACATAACCACCTAAAGGAATCCAACCGATACCATAAACTGTTTCCCCAACTTTCTTTTTAAAGAGGGAAAACTTGTAATCGAAAAAGAGGTAGAATTTCTCCACCTTGGTATTAAAGAGCTTAGCGGGGATAAAGTGCCCCATTTCGTGAAGCACGATAAGCAGTGATAATGAAAGTAAAAACTGCGAAGCTTGTATAATGAAATCCATGGATTGTCTTCAAAAATTTGGAAGCAGCAAATCTACCAATTACTTATGGTTCCGACGATAGTAGGGCGGCAGCCTTTTGCTTCAATTTAACATCTTCATTTTGAGCGGCAAGGGCCTCAATTGTAGATTGAATTCGCGCCCTACCCTCAGGTTTCAATTCTTTAACCTTATCGAGGGCTAAAAGTTGCAGCTCCCGTTCTTCACTGTCGAGGGCTATGCCAACTACGGTTGCTTTTAATCGAGCATTAGAGTTTTCCAAGAGCTCCAACAGGGCTTCGCGCCGAAGCTGTGGACGATCATTTTGGGAAAGATCGTAGAGCAAAAAATTAAGTGGCCTTTGCTCTACAAGCTCTATCAAGCCTTCCTCCTCCCTTTGGAGATAAATAGCGCGGGGAGATTCGGTCATTTTCACCACTAAAGTATCTCGTGCCTCCAAGGGCTGCAGCTGGGAAAAATGCAGGGTATCCTCTTTAAAATAAGCCTCTCCCTTTAAATTAAAAACTAATGGATTCAGGGTGTCCGAATGTTCGGTATAAAACTCCATTTGACCCTCGCTAAACTTCATCCGATAAGATAATTGCAGACTTTGGCTTTTCCTTCTTTCTAAAAAATAGGCGGCCTTCTGCAAGTACAGAGAATCGTTTCGCCTTAAGGCTTTGCTACTGTCTTCCCAACTTAGGTTTTGCTTGCGCAGATGGTCTTGTAGTAAATAATCCCAAAACAGATATGTACTATCGCCTGCCGCTTGATGTTGCTTTAAAATAGCAGCCCATTTTTCACTTGGGGTTTTCTCAAACTGCAGCTCTGCCCAGTGCTCGGTCGAGGTTTTTGGAAAATACTGCTGTAAAATCACTAGTTCCATTCGGGCTATCTCAAGGTTCAGGTCGAGCTCGTTTAATGATGGAAAAGCAGGTGCACGATTTGTCCCTTCTATTTTACTTAGCTCTAAAAGATCTTCCCGAGTAAAAATGCGGTCCTGCTCTCTACTTATATAGGCCAACACTCCTTTATATTGGCTCCGAAACTGTTCCAACTTTTGATCTTCTATGGCCCTTTCTTGCTCTTGTAAATCGGCCATAAAATCTTCCGGATCAAAGCGTCGGAACTCACCTAAAGCCAAGTAAAAATCATTCAAGGCTATTTTTTCCGAACTACGGAAATAGCGAACGAGTTGCTGATCATCCCTAAGCTCAAATTGAAGCTCTAGAGGAATTTCGATGCTTAGCTCTTCATCTGCCGAAAGACCTAAAAAAATAGATTGCTTGGCTCCCGAAACAGGAGCGGGGATAACTAGACCGGTGCTACCGCTACCCCTTTGACCTTCTATGTTTAAGGCATTAAGGGCAATTCCCGGATTTAATAAATTCACAAAGGGCGAGGCCTCCAAAACCGACCAAGGCAGCCGATACTTTATATAAACTCTAGCTCGTGGATCAGTACCTTGGGGTAAGATTACTTTTAGGATACCTTCGGAATAGCTATAATCAAGCTCTTGCTTCAAGCGTCCCTCGCTTAAACGCAGCGACAGAATTTCTGCATCATGTAAATGATACTCAAGAACCAAGCTATTCGCCGGATTTAACCATACTTCCAATTGCTGAGCTGCTGCCTCTCGAAATTCCCAATTTATATCCAAATCAGGCTTTTGCGACCAAGCAGGCTTAAGAATAGAAAGAGCGAATAAAAGGGCCCAAAAACGGAGAAAATGCATGGCTTATGCGTAATTTAGCTAACGCAAAAGTATGCTATCATGGCCAGCGAAAAGTATCAAGTTAAAGTAAATGAAGCGGACTACGATGTTGAAGTAGCCCAAAACGGAGCAGAAATCAAATTAAATGGTGAAGTCCTCGATCTCGATTTAATGGGAGATTCTAAAAAAGGCTTTCACCTTTTAAGAAATCATAAGAGTCACGAGATCAATGTTATCGAAGCTGATTATGAAACCAAAGAGTTTCTAATTGAGGTAGATGGCGAGAAATATCCGGTTAAGGTGGCCGATCGTTTTGATCTTCTACTAAAGGATCTTGGTATGGAGCACCTTACTAATGCTGCGGTAAACGATTTAAAAGCTCCCATGCCTGGATTGGTCTTAGACATTAAGGTAGAGCCCGGTCAGAGCATTAAGAAAGGTCAGCCTATTTTAGTACTAGAAGCCATGAAAATGGAAAATGTGCTAAAGGCCGAAACCGATGCCACCATCAAATCTGTAAACTGCGAGAAAGGTCAAGCCGTAGAAAAGAACCAGGTTTTAATCGAGTTCGAAGTTTAAGGTCGCGCTACCGCGAATATTCCAAAGATATTATTCAACTGAAGGCTAGAGCCATCGGCACTTTTTAGCACCGCTTGCCCGGAAAAGCTAAAGCGCTGATGGTTGTAGCTGGCATTTACTTCGTGGTAATCGCTTATTGATTCTATAGAAAATGTCCCTTGAGCATTGGGATAGGCAGAACTATAGGCCTTCCCATTTTCATCGTAATAAACGATTTCTACCGTTCTTAAGTTATTTGGATTGCTTTCGCGATGTCCTTCCATACGGTAGTCGATATTGATATCGCAATGTGGGCTACCTGGTAACACTACTTTCTCAATCACTTCGGTACATCCCGACTCAAACTCTACAATTGCTTTTACGCGATAACCCGGCTGAAAGCCAACTACCGAATATTGCAAAGCACTGCCACGGCCGGCATTCTGACCAGCAATTTGCCAGTTTACATTATTAATTCGACCTACACGCTCTTGCACCTCTACTTTTAACTCGGAGCTGGTACTTTTTAATACATGAATTTGAGCTTTACACTCGGCTCCCGTTTCAATGGTATGCTTAACGGATGGGGTGCAGGTTAATGGTCCCGTGCTGCTCATTTCGATATTAAAGCTTTGATGCTCATTAACACTTAAGCCAATTAATGAACAGCTATCGCCATAATAGCTACTTGATGGAGCAGACCACATTAAGGGAATATGTCCATTAATCGTATCCGCAAAAAAGTGATAATCGAAATGCCCCGGTAAAACCGTAGCTCCGCTTGGGTCTTTTAAAGGTAAGGGGCCAGAGTTAAATACTGTGCCCGGACCAGGCTGATCGCTAGGACCAAATAAGTCGGAACCGCGTAATTTTATGAGCAGAGCCTTTTTAAAGGATGGGCTGTCGGCCGCTAGGGTGCCCGACATAACTAAAACCGAATCCTCCATTTGATAGGAAGTATACATCTGGTAACCATCTTCTCCAGCAGATAGATTTAAGGGTAATCCATCGAGGGTAGAGTTAATATAAAAACGGGGGCTTTCGGTAAAAGTACTTTGACTAGGACCATCATCGTCCTTACAGGCGCTAATGGCCGTAAGGAGCGTAAAAAATAGAACTACCTTCTTCATCATTCTTCAAATAATCGATACCTCAACTGAAGGTTGGCTTGCCCAGGTCTGTGATCTGCCTCAAAGTTTTGAGCATTATCGCGGCTGATATCATTTAAAGCAAAGGCATAGGTGAAAGCCATGCTTAAACGTGGGCTATACTGATACTGATAGCTTATAGAGGCTGAGAAATTCAGCGGCTCAAAGCTATCCATCTTCTTATTGTACGAAGTTTCCTCCACGCGAGGGTCTTGTTTAAATACGCGTGTGGTTTTAGTTTCATCCATGCTTACCGTTAGTAATACATCGGTATTTAAACCTAAGCCAAAACGATGCTTAGGAGCAATATTGTAATTGAAGGCGAGAGGAATGCGAATAGAGGAAAGGTATTTATAATGACGGTGGGTCTCTACCTCGGTACGTCCTAAGCCAAAGAAAGTACTATCGTGCAAGGTTTCCAGACCGATATCGCCGCTGCGATTATAAATAGCACCGGTGCTAATAGAAACTCGATCGTTCCAACCATATTCGTATTCTATTCCGGCTTGCCAACCAGGACTACCCATTTTACCATTTAAAGGTGCACTTAGAGCTGGGCCAGCTACAGCGTAAATGCGAGAATAAGCTTGAGGGATATAAGGTTCCTTCTCCACTGATGGAGAGCCCAAGTTTGGATTAAGATCTACAAACATTAAATCGCTAGAAAGAGGCAGCTCCGCTGGGGCGAGATTATTAATTCCTAAGGATTGTGCGGCTACAGATTCTGCTGCTATGGCACTAAAATTAGATTGCACAGCAGGTAAAACCGGCACCGCATCTGTACTTTCGGATGCATTAGCAAAGTTTTGTACCGGTGGCTGTGCTCCAGAGTTTCCTCCATTGGCGGAGTTAGATGCAATTGCCGCTTCATCCGCTAAAGCTGGATTGCTGATGCTTCCTTCTTCTTTAGTTGGGTTTATTTCGCTAGGCTGGGTGCTTTTGATGCTTTGAGGCTCAGCTACTTCATCTGCTGCGATAGGCTGCTGAGGAGAATAGATAATTGCGCCCTTAGGTTGCTGCCAAAGCGCGGCAACTGCTAGGCTAGCCAATAATAAAATGGCTGCTGCGCTACGCCAGAAGTAAGCTAAAGGACGACGATCACGTTGATCGAGGATGGCCTCCATGCGGGCCCAATTATCCGGATTAAAGGCAAAACTAGAATCAGAAGCTTTCTTTTGGAAGAGGTCTTGCATTTCTGCGCCGCTCATCCCCTGTTCTGGTCCGAGCTCATCTTCCAGGGCTTCCCAATTGGCGGGATTAAATGGGAAGTGTACTTTGGCCATTTTATCGCGGAAAAGCTTTTTATACTCTTGCTCGGATAAGGGCTGCTGGGGGTCTGTCATCTGCTCGAAAGCCTCCCAATTGGCAGGGTTAAAAGCAAAGGATGCCTCAGGAAGTTTATCCTGAAACAGTTTTTTAAACTCCTGCTCCGATAAAGGTTCCTGTGGATCTGCCATTTGCTCAAAGGCATCCCAGTTGGAAGGGTTGAACTCAAAGTTCGCCTCTCCCAGCTTGTCTTCAAACAGTTTTTTAAGGTCCTTCTCTTTCATGACCTTCAGGCTACATTATCCATTAACTTCCGCATCATCTCCTGCAATTTCTTGCGCGCACTACTTAAATGCCATTTGCTGGTGCCTTCACTCATGCCCAGCTTTTCGGCAATCTCCTTATGATTATACCCGTCAATTATATAGAGGTTAAATACCTTCTGACTAACAGGTGGTAATTTTTGTACTAGGGCCAATAACTCTTCTGCATCGAAGCGCTTGTCCGCATCATTATAATCCATCTCTTCCAAAGAGGCCAATTGCATAGGTTCTTCTACATAATCAACTTTGGAGCGTTGATTTTTTCGGTACTCATCAATAGCGGTATTGATGGTAATTCGACGAATCCATGCCTCAAACGGAACTGAGCTAGAATAAGAATCGAGGTTATTGAGAATTTTAAGGAAGGCCTTATTAAGTAGAAACTCCGCGTCTTCCTTATTTCTTTCGTATCGAAAACAAACTGCCATGAGGATGCCATAGCACTGCTTGTACAGGCTATACTGCGCTTTCCGCTCACCGCGGATACATCCATCTAATAGTTGTTGGTCGATACTCATTTTCTTCCCGGACCAATGTATTGATTTCCGATTTAAATCGGACACAATTATCTCCTTGGAATAGGATGACGCTGGCTTTCCCCAAACAGTTGGGTACTAGGACAATTTCATGTCAAATCGAGTTAAATCGATAAAACGCATTACCCTTTTATGCAGATCAGCACGGTCTAAATCCAAGAGCTTATGGGTTCCAAATTTCTCTACACAAAAGGAGGCTAAAGCTGAACCGTAGATAATGCCGCGCTTCATGCTATCGAAAGAAACCTCATCGCTAGAGCAGATGTGACCGATAAAACCTCCGGCAAAAGTATCGCCAGCTCCGGTTGGATCAAAAACCTCTTCTAATGGTAAAGCTGGTGCATAGAACAACTCATCGTCATGGAATAAAAGGGCACCATGCTCTCCTTTTTTAATGATTAGATATTTCGGTCCCATCTCGAAAATCTTCTGGGCCGCTTTTACCAAGGAATACTCTCCGCTTAATTGGCGGGCCTCCTCATCATTAATCGTTAAGAGGTCTACTTCTTTAAGAACCTCTTTTAATTCTGGCATTGCCACATCCATCCAAAAGTTCATGGTATCCATAATTACCAATTTCGGACGTTGCTTCATTTGTTTTAATACCTTCATTTGAACTGCAGGGGTAAGATTGCCCAACATTAGGTATTCGGCCTCGCGGGCTTTCTCTGGAAGAATGGGATCGAAGTTTTCTAAAACGTTTAATTCGGTAATTAAACTGTCGCGAGTATTCATATCATTGTGGTATTCTCCCTTCCAGAAAAAGGTTTTTCCATCTTCAACTCGCTTAATCCCTTCGGTATTGATGCCCTTTTTTCGCATCAGCTCTAATTTTTCTTCAGGAAAATCTTCCCCGATAATCGAAACGATGGAGATATCATTAAAAAGATTGGAGGCCGACAGTGAAGCGTAAGTCGCTGATCCACCGATAATTCTACCCGATTCTCCAAAAGGAGTAATCAATTCATCAAAGGCTACCGTTCCAACAATTGTAAGGCTCATAAAAAAGGGCTTAAAAATTTTGCTGCAAATATTGTGTAATTTGTCTGAAGGTGCTAATATTGCAGCCCTTTTGTGAGGGAATTATACAAAGCTTCCTTAGCTCAGTTGGTTAGAGCATCTGACTGTTAATCAGAGGGTCCTTGGTTCGAGCCCAAGAGGGAGCGCAAAATGAAAGAAACGTCGACTTCGGTCGGCGTTTTTTTTTGCCACGACCCCAGATTCAATCCCCTAGAATACTCATAAAAAATTTGAGTTGCTTCCTTTATGGAAAGCGATTTAAAGGGAAAGCTCTTTAAATTCCACTTTTGCTTTAAGCCTATTAAGAATGGCGTTTTTGTAAAGGTGTTTGTTACTCCTTTGTATTTGTGAGACTAGGATACTGGGGTGTCTTTTAAACTCTTTGCTAAAATGTAGAATCATTTCAGGGCCAAGGTCCCGATTTTGATTAAGCACTTTCCGCTCCCTTTCTGTAAGAATCATTCTTCTAGCAAATGCATCTGCCTGAACTTCTTTTTCAGGATCTGGCTTTAAACTATCTAAGCCATCTATAAAAACATCCTTTTTGCCGTGATACAGAATGTGGGCCAATTGGTGATACAAGGAAAACCAAAAGTCGTTGTAGCTCTTAGGTTTATCCGAAACTTGAATTAATGGCATACTGTTATTCTTAAGCCATCTCGTAGCGCCATGAATTGGAGCTTTTGCAATACTCGGAGTATATACTAGGGCTAATCCGCAAGAAGCGAAAAGCGACTGCAGCTGCTCTAGCCAATTCTCTGGGGCTTCAAACGAAATACTTCTAAGCTTGGGTAGGCAGGCTCTTAATGCTGGTTTGCTGAATTTAGCCACTTTTAATTTATCTGCTTGAAGCTCGCCTAATCGTAGCCAAACGGATATTGCTTGTGGTTCGGCCGTGTTCCGTAGTTCAACATTAAAAGCTAAGGAGCTTTCCCGATAAATATCTGACCATTGTTGTGGGCTTGCTACTCTAAAAAACTTTAGCAGCCTATCTGCCAGCACTGTTTTTTTCTTGGTCATAGGTAGTATATCGAGGCGCTTTAGAACTGATAAAGGAAAAGAATCGACCCATTCCTCCCATAGCTGAAGCCTTTCTAATTGCTCAATATCTAAAAGCTCATCCTGATAAGTTCGTTCTAAATTGAGCCAAAAACTAGCCTTTACTCCAAGAACATACTCCAGCTTAATAGCCGTTTCTTTAGTAATGGGTGCCTTTCCCTTAATTAAATCATTCAATTTTGGAATAGATCTTCCTAAACGCTCAGCCAATTCCGCCTGCGACATTCCAATGTGGTCAATATGCTCTTGAATGGTATCTCCTGGACTGGAGAGCAGCGATTTTTTGAGTTCTAATTCATTCATCCGAAATGCTGATTTATTAATGAAGATCTTCTACAGCTGCAATTCTAATTTTGGTTACTGACCCAATATCAACACCACCATCTTCCATGTAAGGCAAAGGGTCGTGATCTAACTCAAATAATATTCGCCAATTCTCTTGAACATCAATCGACCAGAGCCTCCTTTCTTTGCCTAAAAGCCGATGCAGTCTTAATACTGGTAATCTCGAAATCACCTCCAAAGTCTCCGCGCTTTCAAGCTGATTAATTCGCAGCTTTAGCTTTTTAGCCAATACCCCATAAGTCTTAGCAAGACCTTTATCGGTGGTTAGCGACCTTTGAAGCTTATTGGTTTTGTACGATAATTCCACCGCAAAATTATAAAATTATTAACCAGTTAGGTTAATGATAATTAAAAATCACAGGGGGTAAAGAGGCTTCTAATGTAGCATGAATTCTTAAGCCTATTTAATATCGCGAATATCAAAAAGGTGTTCTCTCAGGAAAGGGCAATAAAAAAGCCGCCCCAGCTATGCCGGGACGGCCCTCGGTTGCAGTATAATGCACCATCTAACGTACTTCCACTCGGCGTGCCAAGAATTGGTCCTTTAATTCCATATCCTTGCCCTTCACAATACGCAGCGAAGCAGCATCGATTTTTAATTCTTGCACGAGGAAGTCCTTAACGGCCTGAGCACGTTTTTCTCTTAACTCGGCATTATACTCCTCCGATCCCACTTGGTCTGTATAAGCGCTTATAACCAAGGGTTCGTTTAATCCTGCGAGGTTCTTCAATAGTTCCTCTTTCGCTTCAGCGCTAAGCTGGGCCGAGTCGAAAGCAAAGAAAACAACCGCTTTTGGGGCTAAAGTGCTCTTATCTGGGCCTTTCTCCAATTGCGCAATCTTCTCATTAAGCACGGCATCCGCATAGGCTAATGCCTCATCGCGTTTCTCATTCTCGGTTTTAACCGCGTCTATCTTATCTTCATTTCGGCGGGAGGAGGCTTCTAAATTGCTTACCCGACCTTCCAACTCATTAACTCGAGCTTTGGTTGTGGCCAAATCATAGTAAGGGGCCTCATAATAATTACCGGCATACATGGCGGGTACTTCACTATTTCCAAAAGTGTAAGCAATTCCAATTCCTACATTGAGGTATGGGTCCCAGCCAGTAGCGTAATCAAAGCCGTCAAAACCATCATTGCGAACGATATTATAAGCAGCATCTAGTTCCACTCGCCACGAAGGGGCTAACTCGTACATAATACCTCCGCTTAAGTAAAAGCCATTATAGGAATCGCTCACCGAGCCATTTTCAGAATCATCAAACTCCAAATAACGATTCGCATCAAAGTTGCCAAACATGGTTCCAACATCATTGTAGAAATTCCACTTACTGTTTACGTGATTAGGATCGAGATTACTCCAGATTAAGCTGGCGCCAATCCGGAACTCACTAAAATCATTACTGTAATACTCGGTACTAGTGGCACCCGATAAAGAACCTAGTCGATAAGCTGCTTGCAAACCAATAAAGGGCGTAAACTGCTTTTCTACATAGGCTTCAAAACCTAAGTCAAAAGAGGTGTTATCCCCATTCAAACCACGTGGATCTTCTGAAATTGATCCATCGTAAATAGTAGATTCCAAATCGTACAACCATATTCCTCTAAATCCAATGCTCCAGCCCCGAAGCTTTGAAGAAGCTTGCAGTTCTTGCTTTTGGTGGCTTTCCGCTTCCGACCCATCTTGGGCCGAAAGGGAAAAGCTGAAAAGGAATATCGTGATGAGCGTTAGGCTAATTCTCTTGTTATTCATTTTTTCTAGCATTGAATTATCTTATTTCATGAGCATTTTACGAACCGCTACCTGATCGGCAGTGCGGATATACAAGAAGTAGTTGGCAGTAGGCAAATGACCAACATCTACCTGCACCTTTCCATCGTGATCAGTTTGAGCCTGCTGCTCATACACCTTTCTTCCATCCAAACTATAGAGACTAATGCTTAAGTCTTCAATGCCATCTACATTTAGCTCAATATTAAATTGACCGTTGTTTGGATTAGGATAAACTTCTAATTGCTTTAGATCGAGTTCCTCTAAACCAATTCCACCTCCACTGGTGCCAACCACATAGCCCGCAGAGTAAGTAAAGCAACCTACGGTATTGCTAACCTCAACCTGATAGTTACCACTCTGAGTATAGGTGTACGATTGAGTATTAGCACCGCTGATTGCTACACCATCGCGATACCACTGATAAGTGTTGTAAATACCCGTTTCGAGGGTAGTACTTCCCACCTTATTAATAGTTGGAGTTACCGGTTTAGGTAATACCGTTATGGCAATACTTCCTGATACATTACAGGACATAGAATCGGTAAACACATAGCTTAATAAATGACGACCCGTTCCAGCTGTAGCAGGATGGAAGGTAGTACCATTATTAATGATGCCGTTACCAGACCACACGATATTCTGACCAAGCGTAATATTCACCGCTGGATCGTTCACACAGGCTTCAATTAAACTTGGTAACTGAGGCTGTCCTTGAGGTACTACCACAATTGTGAAGCTTGCCGTGCTGGAATTACCTGCTGGATCCGAAATCTCAAAGGTATTAGTAGTTGCTCCTGGCGGGAATACGCTACCACTTGGTAATCCACCGGTTTGGCGCACCTGTAAAAGCCCACTACAATTATCCGATCCACTTGGCATGGTGAAGGTGTATATCTGTCCACATTGGCCCACCGTATCACTAGCCGGAACCAAAGTAAACACCGGTGCTTCTTGATCTTCAACGGTAATATCAAAACTACTAGAGCTTGTGTTTCCAGCGGCGTCGGTAGCCGTAAAGCTTACCGTTGTGGTTCCTACCGGGAAGGTAGATCCACTAGCGTGAGAAGTAGTAATTGTTGCTCCACTACAGTTATCGCTTACCGTTGGTAAAGTATAAGTTACCACGGCATCACAATTGCCTGCATCATTAGCTACGGTAATATTAGAAGGCACATTGCTAATCGTTGGCGCAATTACATCGGTCACCGTAATGTCAAAACTAGTAGTACGATTATTTCCATCGGCATCGGAAGCGGTTACCGTTACCGTTGTGGTTCCTAATGGGAAGGTAGCACCAGAGCTATGACTCGAAGTATAACTTACAGTGCTGCAATTGTCGGTCGCAGTAGGTGTCGTCCAAGTAACTGTGGCATCACAACTTGTGGCATTAGGACTAACCGAGATATTATTAGCACCAGAGGTAAATACTGGAGCAATAGTATCTAATACCGTTACAGTAAAGCTGCTGCTACTGCTATTGCCACTTGGGTCATTGGCGGTAAGCACTACCGTGGTGGTTCCAGTGTTAAAGAAGCTTCCGCTAGAAATGCTCGAACTAATTCCACTTACGCTACAATTGTCGCTTCCTGTAATGCTTGGCCAACTTACCGTTGCACCACAAGATCCTGCGGTACTATAAGCCGTAATATTAGCTGGCGTATTGCTTACGCTGGGGCTGATGGTATCTACCACCGTTACAATGGCTCCACCACTAGCGCTGTTTCCACTACCATCAGTAACACTTAAGGTTACTAGGTTTTGTCCCACATTACTACAATCAAAACTGCTAATGTTTAAGCTGTAGCTTGATATCGTACAGTTATCCGTACTACCATTATTAATATCCGTAGTGCTAATGGTAGCGTTTCCGCTAGCGTTCAAATACACGGTGTGTGCCTGAGTAATAACCGTAGGAGCTATATTATCAACCACCGTTACGGTAGAAGTAGTACTGCTCGAGTTACCATTAAGGTCGATTACGGTTAAGGTAACCGTATTTGGACCAAGGTCGCTACAGCTAAAGCTAGATGGGCTTACACTCATACTTGCAATTCCACAAGCATCAGAACTACCCGCAGCAATATTAGAAGCTACAATGCTGGCATTGCCATTAGCATCGAGACTTACACTATAATTTTGAGCCACTGCATTTGGACTAATTGTGTCGATTACAGTTACCGTAGCCGAAATTGAAGAGCTATTGCCGCTGCCATCAGTGGCGCTTAAGATTACATTATTAGCTCCAACATCAGCACAGGTAAAGCTAGTTTTACTTAAGCTATAACTGCTAATACCACAGTTATCTGCAGAACCATTATTTACTGCCGCGGCACTAATTGCTACCACGCCATTGGCATCTAAGTAGGCATTAATGTTTTGGCTTGCCATTAGCGGTGAAACAGTATCAACCACCGTTACTGTAGCACTTGCGCTGCTGCTGTTTCCAGAGCCATCGCTTACCGTTAAGCTAACTGTATTTAAGCCTAAATCTGAACAGCCAAATGTACTTTGACTTAAGCTTAAGCTGCTTACACTACAATTATCGCTCGAGCCATTGTCTATCATTCCAGCGCTAATACTAGCTGCACCATTGGCATCTAGGTACACTGTAATGTTCTGGGTATTCGCACTTGGAGCGATATTATCTACCACTGTTACGGTAGCCATGCTGCTGGCGGTATTACCATTGTTATCAGTAACACTTAAGCTTAACATATTGGTACCAAGGTCGGCACAGGTGAAACTAGTATTGCTCAGAGACATGCTGGCTATTCCACAAGCATCGCTACTACCATCATCTATATCACTGGTGCTAATGCTGGCATTGCCGTTAGCATCTAGGGCCACAGTAATATTCTGACTTTGCACATTCGGACTGATAGTATCCATTACCGTTACAATAGCATGTGCAGATGTACTATTGGAAGAAGCATCGGTAGCGCTTAAGCTTACCGTATTGGCACCTACATCACTACAGGTAAATGAACTTACATCAAGCGCTAAGCTTGACACTGAGCAATTGTCACTACTGCCATTGTCTATCATTCCAGCACTAATACTCGCTGTGCCATTGGCATCTAGGTAAACCGTAATATTTTGTGTTGCAACCATTGGCGACACGGTATCCATCACGGTTACAGTAGCAGCTGTGTTGGCGCTATTTCCGCTGGCATCCGTTACGGTAAGAACCACGGTGTTATTACCTAGGTCTCCGCATCCAAAGCTTGTTTTACTTAAGCTATATGTGCTAATGCCACAATTGTCATTACTTCCATTATCCACCATCATGGTGCTAAGGCTTGCGCTTCCATTAGCATCTAAATAAATAGTAGTGTTTTGAGCAATGGCCGTTGGTGCACGGTTATCTTCTACCGTTACAGTGGCAGTAGCAGTACTGCTATTACCATTATTATCGGTAACCATTATGGTTACGGTATTCGTTCCTAAGTCGCTGCAGCTAAAGCTGGATGGACTAACACTCATGCTGGCTATTCCACAAGCATCGCTACTACCATCGTTAATATCCGATGCGCTAATTGAGGCATTACCATTTGCATCTAAAGCAATGGTAATATTCTTAGAAATCGCAGTCGGGCTAATGGTATCCATCACGGTTAAGGTAGCCGAAGTGCTATTGCTATTTCCTGAGGCATCTTCTACCGTAAGGTTTACCGTATTAGGGCCCACATTGCTGCATCCGAAGCTAGAAACATCAATACTACTGCTAGATACGCCACAGTTATCACTGCTTCCTCCTTCGAGGTCGGCAGCCGAAATGCTAGCACTTCCACTTGCATCTAGATATACAGTGATATTATTAGCTACTGCTACAGGATTTATTACATCCTGCACCGTTACGATTACCGCACTAGAGTTTTGATTGCCGCTAGCATCACGAGCAAATAAGCTTACGCTATTCGATCCGATATTGGAGCAATCGAAGCTTTCTTGAGAAATCCACAAACTATCGATTCCGCAATTATCACTGCTGCCATTATTAATCATACTTGCACTTAAACTCGCCATACCATTGGCATCTAAGCTTAGGATTACTGGCTGGGTTTGTACAATCGGAGCAATATTATCCTCCACAGTAACTGTTGCAGTTTTACTAGTGCTATTTCCATGTACATCTGTAGCTGTAAGCGTTACGGTATTCACTCCTAAATCACCACAATTAAAGCTGCTTTTGCTAGCGGTGTAGAATAACTGGTTACTACAGTTATCGGAACTAGCGCTATCCAGTTGGTTCGGAGAAATACTAGCTAAACCAGTAGCCCCTAATTGCACAGTAATATTGCGGGTTATCACGCTGGGGCTGATGGTATCCAGCACCGTAATTAAGAAATCGGTACTATCTACATTACCATCGACATCGGTTACGATCAGGTATTCCTGATTTAAACCTTCATCGCCACAATCAAACACCGCCTGACTTAAACTTGGCGTGATGCCGCAGTTATCCGTAGAATTATTATTCACGGTACTAGCCGCAACTGTAACACTGCCGTTGCCATCTAAATACACGGTTAAATCGCGAGACTTCGCTACTGGTGTAATGGTATCGCGAACTTCTACCACCGCGGTATTAGTCGCCGAGTTTCCATTTACATCAACCACCGTTAAGACCACAGTATTATTACCCAAATTCGAACAATCGAAACTGCTAATATCTAAGCTGTAGCTAGCTATACCACAAGCATCGGTGCTACCATTATTAATCATTCCTGGATTAATGCTGGTTTGACCATTAGCATCGAGGTACATAATTAGCGATTGGGTATTTACCACTGGTGAAATGGTATCCACCACCAGCACGGAAGCGGTAGCTGTATTGGAAGCCGAGCCACCAGTTGCCTGGGCGGTTACCGTTACTGTATTCATCCCCACATCCGAACAATCGAAATCGTAAATGTCTAGGAATACTGTATCAATTGAACAAGCATTGGAGGTTCCACTACTAACATCAAACACCTCAATGCTGGCATCGCCATTAGCATCTAAATAAGCGGTATGCGATTTTGTAGAAATACTCGGACTAATCGTATCTACCACCGTTACTGTAAAGTTGGCGCTGTTTTGATTTCCAGACTGATCTTGTACTGTGAAGTTCACGGTATTGGCACCTAAGTCATCACAATCGTAATCCTCTTTGCTAATGGTTGTGGATACAATGGAACAGTTATCACTGCTACCATTATCCGCATCATTAGCGGTAATACTCGCCGAACCATTTCCATCTAAGTAGATCGTTAAGTTCTGCACGCTTGCCACAGGATTGGTAGTATCCATCACGGTAACCGTAGCGCTGCAAGTACTGGAGTTCCCTGCCTGATCTGTAACTGTAAGCACCACGGTATTGGCACCAAGATCGCTACAGCTAAAGCTCATATTATCCAAGCTCAAATTAGCTACACTGCAATTATCCGTTGACCCATTATCAATGTCATTTGGCGTAATTACTGCTGAGCCCGAACCATCTAGATATACGGTTAAGTTCTGACAAACTGCGCTTGGAGAAACCGTATCTACCACCGTAACGGTAGCGGTGCAAGTACTCTGATTAGCTGCTTGATCCGTAACCGTTAAAGTCACTGTATTCGCACCTTCATCGGCGCAAGTAAATGAAGCCTTGTCTACATCAATATTAGCGACGGAACAATTATCAGATGAGCCATTATCTACATCGGCGGCGGTAATGCTAGCATTTCCAGAACCATCGAGGTAAATAGTAAGATTTTGGCAAACCGCCGTAGGAGCAGTGCTGTCTATAACTGTAACCGTAGCAGTACTGCTATTGGTATTACCCGCCTGATCGGTTACGGTAAGAGTTACGGTATTGGCACCTTCATCGGCACAGCTAAAGCTACTTGGGCTAACGCTGAGGTTGGTTACGGTACAATTGTCCGAGCTTCCACCATCAACATCGCTTCCGCTGATACTGGCGGCACCGTTACCATCGAGGTAAACATTAATATTCTGACTTACAGCCACAGGAGAAGTGGTATCTACCACTGTAATAGTAGCCGTACAGCTACTAAAGTTCCCCGTTTGATCAGTTACGGTAAGGCTTACAGTATTGGCACCTTCATCGGCACAAGTAAAGCTTGTTTGATCCAGGCTCAAGGTAGCTACGGTACAATTATCCGTAGAGCCATTATCTACATCTGCCGCAGTTATGCTTGCATTACCGGCGCCATCTAGGTAAACTGTTAAATCTTGACAAACAGCAGTAGGAGCAGTAGAATCTACCACCGTTACTGTTGCGCTGCAAGTACTCGAATTTCCAGTTTGATCTGTAGCCGTAAGGATAACTGTATTAGCCCCTTCATCGGCACATGTAAAGCTGGTATTATCTAAGCTTAAGCTGCTTAGCGTACAATTATCGCTAGAGCCATTATCGATATCCGCAGCAACAATGCTGGCGTTTCCAGAACCATCGAGGTAAACCGTAATATCTTGGCAAACAACTATTGGAGAAGTAGTATCAGCCACGGTAACTGTAGCACTTCCTGTATTTTGATTTCCATTGATATCTGTTACCGTTAGAGTTACGGTGTTATTGCCTTCATCTGCACAGCTAAAGCTGGCTGGCGAAACTGCTAAACTGGCTACTCCGCAATTATCCGTTGAGCCATTGTCTACAGCGGCACCAACAATGCTCGCGTTTCCGCTGGCATCTAGGTAAACGGTAATGTTTTGAGTGTTAACCGTTGGCAATACAACATCCTCAATTACTAAAGTGTAAGTGTCGGTATAAGTACAGCCATTTGCATCTGTAATTGTAACCGTATAAGCACCGGTATCAATTGCAGCCCGGTCTTCCGTTACTGCAGGTCCATCCGACCAGCTAATATTATAAGGTAAAGTACCCCCGGTAATAGTTAAATCTATAGCGCCATCAAAATTAGCGGCACAGGTAGGGTTGGTAATATTTACGCTTAAGCTGATGGTATCCGGTTCCACTAAGGTAATGGAGTCTTGAAGACTATAACCCTGAGCATCAGTAATGGTTACATAGTATTTACCGGAAGCCAATCCATTGGCGGTATCGTTTAATTGAGATCCAGCATTGGCATCCCACTCATAGGTATAAGGCATTACCCCACCCATAGCGCTGGCCTCTGCCTCGCCATCGGAAGCGGAGTTACAAGAAATATCCTGACCATTAAAGTCGGAGATAACTACGGTGTTAGTACTTAAGCCTTCACCGATGTAGAATTCATCGAGATCTAAGAAATAGTCACCCGTTCCGCGCTCTGCCGCAAAACGAATCATCACTACTCCACCGGCATAGCTAGACATGTCATATTCCATGCGGCGCATATCCGCAGATGCAGTATGGTTACCCGCATGGATGGTATCCATCAAGGTCCAATTCTGACCGCAATCAGTAGAGATTAAAACCTTTAATGTATCGCCATTACCTAAACTCGTGCCGTTGGTTCCGGCTGAATAATCTACATAGCGATAAGCATAGCGGAATACATCGCCTGCCGCAATATTTTCGATGCGGGAGCTAGTGGTGGTAAAGCTCGGAGCGCTAGACCATAGGTTTTTATAGAGCACCGATGAAGGAGCATTATGACCCGTGGTTATAGAACCATCAGTAGTCCAATCTCCTGGTAAGCCTGATTCGAAGTCTCCCCGATAGTCGGTGCTGTAGCGTGCTGGGGTAGTGATGTTCGCGAAGGAACTATCGTTATCAGTATCCGCGTCCGTACCAAGGTTAGTGTAAGCTACGATGTCGTAGTTTCCTGTTGCACTAGCATCAAACAAAGTGGTAAAAGTGTATTGAGTGCTAGCCCCAGGACTTAAGCTACCGGTCCAAGTTTCAGAAATCGTGGAACCATTAAACTCATAAATAACTGGAATGCTGGTTTGTGTAGCCGCACCAAAGTTGCTAATGTCTACGGTTAAAGCTTGGTTAGTACCACAACCATCACCATTAATGGCGATGTCGGTAACTCCTACTTCATGCATTGGTGCTTCATCAACGGTAACATCGTCAATAGCCATATCGGTGGTAAAGCCAGAGCCGGTAGTTCCTGTAAATCGGAAAATCACATTATCCTCTCCTGCTAAGGATAGGATTAAGGCTCCGGTTCCATTCCAGCTATTCCCTTGATCGCCGCTTAGGCTAACAATTGGAGTGGACCATGTAGCTCCGCTATCGGCAGAGTAGCTAAGCTCTAAGCTACCCATTGCCGCTCCATACATGTGATAATCGAAAGTGATTCGAGGAGCAGTATTGGTAGTGAAATCGAAAACGGGACTATAAAGCTGGGCTACATTATTAAAGCAGGAAGTACCTTCAATAAAGAGGTAATTTCCTCCGCCATTATTATCGCCAGAAGGTCCGGTGTTGGATGATCCTGTTCCACTACTACGTGGGTTCCAATCTACATCGTCAGAACTTCCTTCATTAGACCAACATTCACCAAGGTCATTGGTGGTTCCACAAGAAATGGATCCATTATTTGGTGTTAAGCCGTCAAAGTCTTGGGTATATGGGAAGCTGTTAATTACCGCACATAAGGTGGTAAAACTTAGAGGACCTACTCTGGTGCTTGTATCACCAACACCACAGTAAGAGCGCAAGTAAACATCGTAGGTCGTGTTTTCGGTTAATCCGCTTAATGCACAAGGCATGCTACTTACAGATTGTTCCGTGCCTGTACCGGGACTAAAACCAGAAGCACCATACTCCACTAACCAAGTGGTAGCGGAACCATTTTCGGTCCAAGCTAATTTGGCCAAATCGATACCCACTGTATCGGTATTAAAGGCGCTCGGGGCAGGACAGCTCACACAGGCGGATACACTAAGTTCATCGATAGACATATCTCCCGCATAAACACCACCACCATTAAGGGTATCATATTGCGTAAACTGAATGTAAATGGTAGAACCGATATAGGCACTGATATCTATACCGACATTAGCCCAATCATCTGCTCCGGAAGTTTGCAATTGCCCAGTCCAAGTAAACTCATTGGTAAATGGTCCAGCAGGATCGGTACCGATTCCCACGTTTAAAGTTCCCATACCCGCACCATAAGCGTGCATATAGAAAGAAAGCTCTGCTTCATTTACAGCGCCACTTAAATCGATTGCCGGAGATACAATGCTGCCATTATTATCGGTGGTACCCGAAGCTTCATAGTTCATGAAGTTTCCGCCACCAAAGCCAGAATTGGCTCCAGTTCCAGAAGAACTTGCACCATCTGGAATTTCCCAACTCGCATTTCCCGAATTGATACTTCCGGTCCAACCGGCCGAATTATCTTCAAAGTCTTCTGTGAAAAGTACACTCGCTACTCCTGCTACACAGTTAATGCCCTCTGCAGTATCTGGCAGGGTAATAATTTCCAATGGACCTACCCAGGTACTGTTTCCATCCGTGCCTCCACAGGCAGCGCGCACATAAACATCATAGCCAGTAGCGCCACTTAAAGCACTTAAATTATAGGGCTTGGTAATTCCAGCATTTGTCGGAGTTCCGCTAGGACTAAAGCCTCGAGTACCATACTCGATATCCCAAGCGGTTGCGGTTCCATTTTCCGTCCAGTCTAAATCTGCCTCGCTTTGGGTAACATTAGAAGCGCTTAGCCCACTTGGAGCTGGACAATTCGGTGTTTCAATAACCTCAACATCGTCAATGGCAATATCCTTTTGGAAACCCGTACCCACTTCTTCTCCGCGGAAGCGGATTTGAATGGTTTGACCAGCATAAGCAGAAAGGTCTAAACTTTGAAGCTCCCAGCTCGTATTCTCGATATCAAAAGTGCTATCTAAAACCCAACCGCTGCCAGCATCAATATCTACATGCATTAAAAATGTAGGGGTATTACCGTGGTCTTCCGACCAGAGGTAGAAGCGTAATAAGGGAACGGTTAAACCACTGAGATCAATTTGTGGCGACTCTAGGGACGTTGCGGTATTATGAGGTGAGCTATCATCTATCCAAGCAAAATAACCGGAGCCACTGGTATTATCGCTTGTTGGGCCGTAAGATGCGCTAGTGCTAAATAGCCAGTTTTCAGAGTTGGTTGCCCCTTGTTCCCAACAATCGGGAATAGATCCGCTATTGTCAAAATCTTCACTCCAAGGCGCCATAAATACGGCGCAGGCCGTTTTAAAGGTATAAGGACCTTCCCAAAAAGAGGTGTCTCCTACCGTACAGAATGACCGTACATAAAAATCGTAATCAGTATTCGCTGTTAATCCCGATAAAGAATAGGGATTACTTCCGACGTTCACCGTAGTTCCGGCTCCTTGACTAAATCCTGTGGGGCCATATTCCACGAACCAGGCTGTTGCGGTACCATTTTCGGTCCAGCCTAAATCTGCTGCACTCGAGGTAATGTTAGTGGCGGTTAAACTGCTTGGCTTAATACAGGTAGGCGTTAAACGAATGGTAATATTGTCGAAGGTAATTCCATCGCTCGCCGTAGCAGAGGTCGCCGGGAAATTATCATTTTGACCAAATCGAATTTGGAAAGTGCTGCTCACTGTTTGTCCAGCGGCACTTAAAGCCGCATCAATATCAATGGGTCCTACATTAGAGGTTGTACCATTGCCGAGGGCCGTTGGATTTAAATCGTAAATACCCACCCAAGAATCGGATGAAGAACCTCTAATCCATACACTATCCTGAGCTTGATCTTCATCACCATGATCTTGGTAATCGAATAAAAACTCTAAGTCGGTATTGGCGGTATAAGAGCTCATGTTTACGGTAAACTCCAAAAAGTTGGATACAAAAGTTCCACTAGGAGTCATATCAAGAGTTACAGAACCTGAACCTGAAATAGCGGTTACGGCATTGGTTCCCCAACGTGCCCTTCCCAGCCCCTGGTTATCCGTGCTGTATTGAATGTTCACATTGGTGTTACAGGTAATTGCCACATCAGTTTGGCTCGTTCCATTAAGCGATTCAAAGTCTTCTACAAATGGTAGGCTAATTGCATTGGGGGTAACACAAGGGGTACTAAATGAGTATGGTCCGGCCCAAGTACTGGCAGAACCACCGCAATCGGCACGAACATAAAACTCATAGCTAGAATTAGCGGTTAATCCGGCTAGGTTATAAGGATTAGAGCTCACCCCACTTACCATAGTTCCAGAACCTTGGCTAAAGCCAGAAGCACCATACTCTATATCCCATTGAGTTTCGGTGCCGGTGGAGTTCCAGCCTAAATCGGCCGAGGTGGCCATCAAGTTTGTAGCGGTTAAGGTGTTAGGCGGTGTACAACTTGGTGCGGTTGAGTGATAGGCTACAATTAACCAAGTGCCATCGTCTACCTTATTAAAGGTTGTATTACAACCACTCCCGCCATAAGTACGGCCAGCGTGCATTTGAAAGCTTACATTACCTGTAGCGGTATTGGCAAAGCTGAGGGAGTTTCGATTATATGAAAGAGTACCACCAGTACCACCCGAGCCATTGTTAATACTCGACTCTCCCTGTGTGGTGTTGGTACAATAAATCCATGAGCGCTGCTCCGACATCCAACCGCCACCACCTGCGGTCATATCATAATAAACATCTACACTATCAACCCAATCGCCAGAAGGTATGGTAAGGGTTATCGTAGCTGGGCAGCTAGAAGTACCCGGAATGGCCGTAAAACTGCGATCAGAATCTATGTCGCCAGAGGTATAAGTGCCACATACTGCATTAGGTGGGCATTGGAAGGCAGTAGTAAAGGTGAATGGACCGGCCCAGTTACTGGTTGTTCCACCACAATTGGCGCGCACATAATATTGATATTCGGTAGATGAGCTTAATCCGCTTAAAGAATAAGGGTTTGAGCTAACAGCACTTAGCATTGTTCCAGACCCTTGGCTGAAGCCAGAGGCGCCATACTCTATATCCCATTGAGTTTCAGTGCCAGTAGAAGTCCATGCTAAATCGGCCGAAGTTGCTGCAATATTGCTAGCTGTTAAAGAGTTAGGCGGTGTACAACTAGGAGCAGCGGAGTGATAAGCTACTACTAACCAAGTGCCATCATCAACTTTATTGTAATTCGTTCCGCAACCTGAACCACCCCAGCTGCGGCCAACGTGAATTTCAAAGTTTACAGTTCCTGTTGCCGTATTGGCAAAAGATAAACTATTACGATTATAGCTAAAAGTACCTCCCGAAGAACCACTTCCACTGGATATGGAGGATTCTCCTTGCCCGGTAGTTGCGCAATACATCCAAGATCGTTGTTCACTCATGTAAGCACCACCAGCGGCAGTCATATCATAATAAACATCCACGCTATCAACCCAGTCCCCAGAAGGGATTGTCAAACTCATGGTACCTGGACAAGCAGAGGTCGCTCCCGGAGAGGTATAGCCATATTCGGAGTCTATATCACCAGAATTATAAGTGCCACAAACGGCATTGGGTGGACATTGGAAGGCGGTTGTAAATGCAAATGGTCCAGCCCATGCACTTACTGTACCCCCACCACAATCTGCGCGAACATAAAATTCATAGTCGGTAGAAGAGCTTAATCCTGTTAAAGAATAAGGATTGGTTCCGGTGCCTGTTATCATAGTGCCAGAGCCTTGGCTAAAACCCGATGCTCCATACTCTATATCCCATACTGTTTCTGCTCCTCCGGCAGTCCAGCCGAGATCCGCTGCTGTGGCGGTAATATTACTGGCGCTCAGGGCAGATGGGAATGTACAAGACGGGCATGCTGTGGATAAAGCATTAAAGGCCTCTGAGACCTCCAAATCGGTTGGCGTTGGGTTTACACCATTATCCGGTGTTGCCCCTCCATTATCGGCCACTATGGAATTATCGCATAAACGGTAAACACGATAAGTGTTACCGTTCCAGCCATCACCGTAAGTGTCGTAAGCTCGGAATGTATAAGCGGCCCCGTCGGCAAGACATACTGTGTCGGTTGTTACAGCAGTGCCCGAGTAGGTTCCTGGATTGGCCGTGTCTACTACCGTATTCGAAGCATCTACGATAGACCAGCCGATTTCACCCGGATAATTACTCGAGCTAGTGGTTATTTCAATTACATACTGATTCTCGCCGGGGTTGCACTGAGCACTAAGCTCTGGTGACCAAATGGCAAGCACCACAAAGGTTAAAAAGTGGGATAGTGCCTTTCTCATGTTTTGTTTGGTTGGTTGATAAAAAACAATGAAAAAGCAGATCAAAGGCTAATGTTTATTTAGCCGCTGCTAGGGCACACCCATCGCTAAAACGCGCTTCTTGAGTAGGGGTAATAGAAAGTTTCTGGGGACAAGAGGTAACTCTTTCCGCATAAGATTTTTTGTTTGGTTGGTTGAAGGATGGTGAAGATAGAAAATTATTAACAACGCACAAGCCTGAAAATGAGCGCACCGCTAATTTTTTCTTGAAAAAGTCTAGAAAAAGAGTCTATTTTTCGGAAAGACGATCGATTAAAATCTTCTTGTTATTGCGGCTTACGGGGATTTCTTGGCCTGCTAAGAAGACGGTGTTTTCCTCCAGTTTTTGGATCTTGTCTAAATTGATGATGTGAGATTTGTGAACCCTCAAAAAGTTTTCTGGCAACTTAGCTACGAAGGCTTTCATTGTGCTGTGCACGATATATCGCTTATCTTCTGTAACCACTTTAATATAATCCCCAAGTGCCTCAACGTAAGACACATCATCGGCAGAAAGCTTTACTAAAACACCATCGGATTTAATAAAGAGAGAATTATCTACATCCGGTTTACTAAGGTTATCCTCATAATATCGAGCTCTTTGTACCGCAGAAGAGAAGCGGTCCATATCTACTGGCTTAGAGATGTAGTCGGTAACATCGTATTCAAAAGCTTCAAAAGCATAGTGCTTTTTAGCGGTTACCATTATAACTTGAGGGACCTCTTTAAAGCTGGCTAAGAACTCTATTCCGCTCATCTCGGGCATTTCCACATCTAAAAAGATGAGGTCCACATGCCGCTTTTGCAAGGCAATTCTTGCCTCAATAGCGTTAGGGTACATACCTACTAACTCTAAGTCGCTTACTTGATTAATGCAAGACCTGATTGCTTCCCGTTGTATGGGATCATCATCAACAACGATACATTTCATGAGGGAGATTCAATTGCTAACAAAAATGGCCCTAAAAAACTTAGAATGCAAGTGAAGTGGTTTATTAGCCTTAGATTCGCCTAAATAGTTCTTTTTCAGGCTTACCGTTTATCGAAGAAAACCGACCGTTCGTCTTGAAAACGATATAATCTACGGTTCATCTAAAAGTTCCTCACTATCCTTATTAAGCCCCTTACGTTTGTTGGGTAATCGAAAAATTACGGATATGAAAACGTGGGGTTTATCAATTTTAATGGCACTTTCTTTTAGTGCATTCGGTCAAATTTTAACCGTAACCAATACCAATGATTCGGGTCCCGGATCTTTACGTCAGGTAATTACCGACGCCAATTCAAACTGGAGTATTGATCGGATTGAGTTTAACATTCCAACTTCTGATCCCGGCTATAACGCGGCGACAGGAGTGTTTACTATTGTAGTAAGCAGCACCGAGCTTCCTGAACTTAGCAACCGAGTACTTACCGTAGATGGTAGTACCCAAACTGCCTTTACCGGTAATACCAACACTACGGTATTCGGAATTGGTGGAACTGTTGGTTGCGATGATATTGCTTTAAGCCAGGTTGACGGTCCAGAAATCGAAATCGTTGATGGAGTTGGTAACCTTAAGTGGGGTTTACACGCTACCGAGCGCGATATCACCATTAACGACATTACCATTCACAGTTTTGGAAACGGTTGGTTCATTTGGAATGAAGCTAACCTGTTAGTACGTGGCGGTGCCCGTAACTTCGAAGCCTTTAATATGGTTTTAGGATCTGAGGCTCATGCCGATATGGCTCCTAGCGGTGATGTAAATGGCGGTCCAAACTTCCAAGCCCTTCAAGTAAACGACGGTAAGTTCCATAACAGCTATGTGGCCTACGGAAACACCATGGGTGGTTTCTTACGTACAGGTTGTACTAATTGGGAAATCTATCAAAACGACTTTGCCCACAACGGTTTGGTAGATATGATTACTGATGGTTTAGATGTTGCCGACCACACTGAAAACTGTATCGTTCGCCACAATATGTTCCGTGATAATGGTGCTAATGGTTTTGACTCTTACAATTCTTTTGGTAATCACTTAATTGAAAACAATACCTCATTCGGAAATGGTATCCTTTGTAATGAAACCAACGGTATGCGTATCTACGGTTCTTATGGTGACACTATCCGCAAGAATAAAATTTACGATAATGTTGGAGCCGGTATCTTAGTAGGTAGTGCTGCTGAAAAGCACTGGATTACTGAGAACTGTATCTACAACAACGGTAATATCATCCCTACTGGAGCTACTGGTGGAATCTCTCACCAAATTGGAATCGACTTACTTCGTTCTACCGACAATCACCGTAAAGGTACTAGCCCTTACGTTACTTTAAACGACGATAATGATGTGGATGCTGGTGGTAATAAAGCCCAAAACTTCCCAATTATTGATGCGGTACTCATTAACGGTGGAAACCTTACCGTAAAAGGTTTTGCTCCTGCAGGTTCATTAATCGAGTTCTTTACTGCCAATGTTTACACTGGCGCTTATATGGCTCAGGGTCAGAGTTTCTTATTCTCTAAAACAGAAGGTAGCGCCGACGATATGGACGCGAGCACCGGATCTTACGGTCCTGGTTTAATAAACGGTGTTGCGCAGGGAACTGAAACCAATGCTAATCGTTTTGAGTTTACCGTTCCTGTTCCTGCTGGATTTACAGCTGGAGATAAAATTACCGCCACAGCTTATTTAGCCGCCAATGGTACTTCTGAGTTTTGTGCCGCCTTTACCGCTACTGGTTCAACTGGTACTGTAAATGTTACTCCTCAGTTAAACTGTGTATATATCGATGTAAATGGCAATGTAGTAGCTCGCTTTGGATATCAAAACCAAAACGGTTCTACAGTAAATGTGCCGGTAGGTGGAAGCAATTACTTTAGCCCTGGAGCTCAGGATCGCGGACAAGGAACTGCTTTCCAATCAGGAACCCACTGTGATGTATTTGATGTAAGCTTTCCATCAGTTAGCTCATTAAGCTGGTACTTACAAGGAACTACCATTACGGCCGATATTAACAGCGTGCGCTGTCCTGCTGACTTAGAAGTAACTCAAACTGTTACCAACAATACGCCTAACACTGGTGATCAAGTAACCTTCACCATTTATGTAGACAACCTTACCTGTGGTGTTCCTGCAACTGCAGTAGTAATTGATTACTTAATCGACGCTAACTTCACCTATGTGAGCCATAACAGCCCAAGCAGCGGTACTTATAACCCTAATACTGGTGAGTGGACCATTCCAGAAGTTACTTGTGGTAATGTTCAAACTTTAGAAGTAACAGTATTAGTAAATGGAAATGGTAGCAACACTGCTTCTGTAAACAGTCAGAACCAACCAGACCCTAATACGGCTAATAACAGCGCTACTGAAAACTGTGCAACTGGTTCTTCAGGTTCTAACAACGGTGGTATCGAAAGCGAAGGTTCTATGGCTCGTTTAATTGCAGCCCGTAACTACGAGCGTATCATCAGCGGAAAGCACACCTTCTACGACCGAATTAATGAGCAACCAACATTAAACGACTACCAGCGAAGCGCCATGGCAAAAACTAATGCCTTAAGCGATTACCTTCCTCCTGTAGGACCTCATAATGCTCCTGCGGTAATTGCCAGTCCAAACGACTTAATTGGTATTACCAATGCCTTAAATGTATTCTCTGTAGACTATTTGAATAATGCTCAAAACCGTTTAGGAAGTATCCTAGCAATTGAGACTCAAAACGAAGTTTACAATCATACCAAAGTTATTTGCGACCGATTAAATGGTGCTTCTTTGGAGAACATCAAAGTGGTAAACATCAAAGGTCATAACTTCATCATGTCTCACCTAGATCAGGGAGATGGAATGGTAGATATCGCAGTAACCTTTGTAGCCTATAAAAAAGCGGATGGTAGCTTTGAGATTGATGCTCGTTGGAACCAACAAGACTATAATATTCAGTCTTCTGATAAAGTATATAACTTCCAAGTATGGTCGGTTTCTGAAAGCTTAACTCGCGAATTGGTAGAAGATATCTTAGACCTTATGGCGATGGACGGAGCGGTAGAAAGTTTAACTAGCACTCACGTTGCTATTCCTACTACCTATGTGAAAACTGGTCACTACGAGGATGGAAAGATCCACTTAACCATGGTAAATACTGTTGGTGCTGGTGAAATCAACATCATGGCTAACCGCACCATTAATGAGCAAGCTACTCGTACTCAATTTGGAGAACTAATTAGCTTAGACCCTACTAAAACAGAAGAAACTGTAGTTTGGAATACCGGCTATATTTTCGATACTGGTTTTGAAATCTTAAATGATATCGGTGGTGGTCGTGATGTATTATACCTAGCCGATGGTGCCTGGGGTGTAGACTTCGAGCGCGTAGTTGGAGCAACCAACACTAGCTTTACTACCCTTACCGAAAGCGGTTATGCTTTTGATGCTAACAAGAAACACTTAGAGCGCGATGTACAGTTTGCTGGAAACGTAAAAAATTATGTGAGCATTTACCGCATGTTACGTTCTGGACACAAAGCCGTAGACATGAGCGCTTACAATCAATTAACCTTCGAAGCCAGCTTAAGCGGAATGAGTGAGATGATTGTAACAGTAGTAACTGCCGACATCACTAACTGGAGCGAGCAATACCGTGTTACTGTACCAGTAAACAATGCCGCAATGGGAACTTATACTGTAAACCTTGCAGATCTTCAGTCTGCAGGAAACCTTCCCTTAGACTTAAGTAAAGTTCTTAATGTTACTTTCTCTATCGTGGGAGACTATAACAACTATGTTCCGGTAACCTTCGACGTCAGCAACCTTGAGTTTAACAGCAATGGAAACTCTATCGGAACTGATGAGTTTACCGCACAAGCTGATGCTGGAATTAATGTGTACCCTAATCCTTTTAGTGGAGCAGCTCACATTGACCTTAAGTTAGAAAATGGAAGTGACGTTCGCGTAGAGCTTTACGACCTAAGTGGTAAAATGGTTGACATGCAATCTATGGGATACCAATTGCGCGGAACCAATACCATGGTATACCAAAGTCAAGCTGAACTTTTAGACGGTATTTACCTAATGAAGGTTATCAGCGACAGCAAGACCTACACCCAGAAAGTGGTGTACCGTAAATAGTACATATACCCCCTCTATATCCAAAGGAGCCCGGTAACCCACTCCGGGCTTCCTTTAAACTGATTAAAACACCCCCTCTATATCCTAAAGGTTTCTCCCCGGTACCCA
This sequence comes from uncultured Flavobacteriales bacterium, assembly GCA_950073045.1. Classification (GTDB taxonomy): domain Bacteria; phylum Bacteroidota; class Bacteroidia; order Flavobacteriales; family Schleiferiaceae; genus Croceimicrobium. The sequence continues at coordinate 51,392 of CATMQD010000001.1, forward strand.
CTCCGGGGGGAAATTTTACCCCACTAGTACATATACCCCCTCTATATCCAAAGGATCCCGGACAGACGTTCGGGATTCTTTACTTTTGGGCCATGCGAGTAGATAAATACCTATGGTGCGTGCGTAAGTATAAAACCCGCAGCCAAGCTACCGACGCGATTAAAAAGTCGCGAGTACGGGTTAATGATGAGGTGATTAAAGCTTCCCGCGAGGTAAAAGTGGGAGACCGAATTACTTTCAGAAAAGAAAGCGTGGATTATGAGATTGAAGTAATTGACATTCCGAAATCACGGGTGGGCGCCAAATTAGTGCCTGATTTAATAAAGGACACAACCCCTACGGAAGAGTTGGAGAAGAAAGACTTCATTAATATGATGCACAAGTTGAATCGGCCCCGAGGCACTGGAAGACCAACTAAAAAGGAACGTCGGGATTTAAGCGACTTTATGGACTTGGATGAATAGGGAATACCTGATTCATTAAGGCTTCTAAAGGTTCTTGGTAAATATCGTGAGCGCCTTTGAATCTTTGTAATTCAGGTTGGATACCTTTCTCCGCTAAGAAGCTGAGATGTTCATTTAGGCGCTCTTCACTTATAAACTCATCATTATCGCCGCAAAGCATAAATAGTTCTCGAGGCTTCAAATTATCCAGGGCTTGCTCGAAATTTAAATCAGGAGGAAAAGCACCGGCCCAGTTGATTAATGTTTGAAAGGGCATATCCGTATAATTTGCCCAACGGCAAGCCGTAGCGACCCCTTGAGAGAATCCTAAAATGGCGATTTTATCGAAGTTATGATTTGCAAGAATTTCTTTAGCCACTTGATCTAACATGCGATTGTAATCATCAATATCGTTTAAGCGATCTTCCTTGGTCATCCAGCTAGAGCCAACTCGGCCGGCATTACCCTTTAAATAGAACCGATGCAGGCCTTCAGGCGCTACAAAGAGGATTTCTGGCCGCTTAAGCTGCTCAAATTTCTTAATGAAATACTGTGGCATCTGGCCATAGCCATGTAAAACAAAGCACAGCTTAGTGTGTAATGAAGACGGCTCGCTACTTAGGTAGTAACGAGCCGTTCGTTCTATTTTAAAATCTTTGCGAATGCTCAAAACTGAGGTTTACGCTTATTTAGAAATGCGGTGGTGCCTTCGGTAAAATCTTCGGTGCCGAAGCACTTCCCGAATTCTTCAATTTCCACTTTGTAGCCGTTCATGTCGGTATGATAGCCCGCATTCACACTTTTAATAGCACTATGAATTGCGCTTGAAGAGTTAAAGGCGATTTTAAAGGCCAGCTTTTTGGCGGTATCTAGAAGTTCTGTTTGCTCTACAATATGGTTTACTAGTCCCATTTCGTAGGCACGATCGGCCCCAATCATTTGCGCACTAAGAATCATTTCCAAGGCACGTCCTTTTCCTACTAATTGAGCTAATCTTTGGGTGCCTCCGTAACCGGGAATGAGGCCTAAGGTAACTTCGGGTAGTCCTAATTTGGCATTAGAAGAGGCGATACGGATATGCGCACTCATGGCTAATTCTAGTCCACCACCAAGGGCAAAACCGTTTACTGCGGCAATAACGGGCTTAGAAAAGTTTTCGATGTAGTCGAATAAAGAAGATTGACCTTGTGCGGCAAGCTCTGTTCCTTCGGTTACCGAAAAATCTGCGAATTCTTTTATATCTGCACCAGCAACAAAGGATTTTTCACCGCTTCCGGTTAGCACAATCACTCGTACCTCATCATTGGATTTTAAGCCTTCTAAAGCCTGATGTAGTTCGGCGATGGTTTCTTTATTTAAAGCATTTAATTGCTTAGGGCGGTTAATGGTTAAGAGCGCAATTTTGTCGCTTATTTCCAGTAGCAGGTTGTTAAATTCCATGATTGTTTTATTCGGTACCCTGCAAAAGAAAAGAATTCCTTCGAGTTTAAGAAACCTCTGGCTCCTTCTCCTGGGCGGAAAGCGGCAGTAAAACTTTAAAGCAGGTTCCTTCCCCGAGTTTTGTTTCGAACTCGATACTTCCAGAAAAGCCATCTACAATACGTTTAACCAAGGCTAAGCCTAAGCCCATGCCTCTAGACTTGGTGGTGAATCTTGGTTCAAAAATCTTATCTCTTTGAGCCTCGGGAATACCGCTTCCATTGTCGCACACTTTGATAAGGGCTTGGTCTGCTTTTCGGCTTAAAGCCACCTTAACATTACCTTGTCGTTCTTTAGGCACGGCCTGAAGACCATTGTTGATCAAGTTATTCATCACTCGAATTAATTGATCGGGATCAGCATAAATTTGCAGGTCATCGTGCTCGGCTTCAAACTCTACATTATCTTCTGGGTAAAGCGCTGCAACTCTTTTAATTAAATCGCGAGCGGGAAAGAGTTTTAATCGAAGTTCCGGCATGCTTGCAAATCGGGAGAAGGCCTCAGCAATATTACTGAGGGTGTCGATTTGGTCAATCATGCTTTCGGAAAACTCCTGTAGCTTTTCAGGGTTTTCGGTTTTTAAGCTGCGTTCTAAATATTGAACATTGAGGCGCATGGGGGTAAGAGGATTCTTTATCTCATGAGCTACCTGCTTTGCCATTTCACGCCAAGCACTTTCTCTTTCCGTTTGGGCTAATTTGGCTGCCGAAGCCTCCAACTCTTGCAGCATGCGATTATATTCTACCACTAAGGCTCCAATCTCATCGGTATACTGCCATTGCATCTGGTAATTACCTCCTTTTAATCTGGTGTTTTTGATATGTTCACCAATCATTTGAAGCGAGCTGGTGATATAGTTTGAAAGGAAATAAGCGATCAGTCCCGCACCCAAAAACAGCAAAAGGTATATCTCGGCTAAACGCCAAAGAAAGTCCTGCAAATCCTCTCTGCTGAGGTTGTCGGAGTCGAAATAAGGTAGATTGATAATCGCCACTGGCTTGGCTTGAAAATTTCGAATAAAGTCGAAGGTGCTCAGGAACTCTACACTGTCGGTTTTATAGCGTCTAAGAACCTGATCGGAGGTTTGGTAGAGGCGCTCCATTAGGTCGGGAGCGATTTTGGTAGGGATGATTCCTTTTTCGTGAAGATGTGGTGCGCTGGTTATTAATAAATTTCCGTTTAATCCGTAGATATTAATATCGAGGGCATTTACCTGGGCTAATTCGCAAACCTTATTATCAAAAAGGCGGACAATGCTATCGGTATCATTGGTTATTTCTTGGTCGTGCAGAAAGAACTTTATGGATTCTAATACCGCCGACTCCTTTCTGCGCAAGCGGTCCTCGTGGTAGGCCTCATTAACTTCTTTAAAATGATAGAAAGAAATTGTACCCGTAAGGAGAAAGGAAATAGCTAAAATGAGCAGCATCGAAAAAAAGATGCGCCCTCTTAGGGTAATAGGTATCCAAGCATTACTAATCACGACGGGAAGGTAGCAAAATACGGGCCGAAAATTTAGGCTATGGAATGGTGGAAAAACAAAAAACCCTGACGCGATGGTCAGGGTTCTAAGAACAATTACAAGTAAAAACTAGCTATCCGCCAAAGCGTTAGCACCACCAACAATCTCGAGAATTTCGTTGGTAATTGCTGCCTGACGAGCTTTGTTATATTCTAGACTTAAAGAACGTTTAAGATCTTGTGCATTATCGGTTGCTTTGTGCATGGCGGTCATACGTGCACCATGCTCCGAAGCTTGACTATCTAATAAGGCTTTAAAGAGCTGTGTTTTTAGAGACTTTGGAATAAGGTCTTCTAAAATTTCTTCTTTGCCTGGTTCGTAGATGTATTCGCCGCTGGATTGAGTTTCGCCTTCTACCTCGCGGATAGGAAGGAATTGCTCGCACTGTACTCTCTGCGTGGCCGCATTTACAAACTGGTTGTACACCAATTCGATACGATCGTACTCGCCATCAATAAACTTGCTCATTAGCATTTCTGCTACTTCGCTTGCATTATCGTAGTTTAAGGCATTATAGATTTCATTGCGATCTCCGATTGGAGCACCAGAACCACGCTTCATAAGAATCTCACCACCTTTTTTACCGATAAAGAAAGTATCTACCTTGGCAGAGCTTTCTTTTTGATAAGCCATTACGCGCTTAACAATGTTCGCATTAAAAGCACCGCACAGTCCACGATTGGATGAAATAGCCACTAAAAGAACCTTTTCAATATTCTCTGTTTGGCGGCTATAAACGCCTTCTGAAGAATCCAAGGTAGCGCTTACGTTTACTAGAATTTCTTCAAGCTTACTCGCATAAGGACGTAGAGCGGTAATCGCATCTTGAGCGCGCTTCAATTTAGCAGCAGAAACCATTTTCATGGCAGAAGTGATCTGCATGGTACTACCTACCGAAGATATACGACTGCGAAGTTCTTTTAAGTTCGCCATAGTGTTTAAGCTTAATTAGTCCCGGCTAGGCCGGGACCAAAACTTTTTAATATTTAGCGGCCAATTCTTTGGCTACGGTCTCAATAGTGCTCTTGATCTCGTCGGTAAGTTTACCGGCTTTTAATTGATCAAGTACATCGCGGTGTTTGTTATCCATGAAGTCTAAGAATTCTACTTCGAACTCACGGATTTTATTTACCGGCACTTTATTTAGAAGGGCTTTGGTACCTACATAAATAATAGCGGCTTGCTTTTCTACTGGAAGTGGGCTGTTTACACCTTGCTTCAAGATCTCTACGTTACGTTGACCTTTGTTAATTACTGCCATAGTGGCTGCATCAAGGTCAGAACCAAACTTAGCAAAGGCTTCTAGTTCACGGTACTGAGCTTGGTCAAGCTTCAAGGTACCAGATACCTTTTTCATAGACTTGATCTGTGCGGAACCACCTACACGGGATACAGAGATACCTACGTTAATCGCAGGACGTACACCCGAGTTAAAGAGGTCAGACTCTAGGAAGATCTGTCCGTCGGTAATCGAAATTACGTTGGTAGGAATATAGGCAGAAACGTCACCAGCCTGAGTTTCGATAATTGGAAGTGCAGTTAAAGAACCGCCACCTTTCACTTTATCTTTTAAAGACTCTGGCAAGTCGTTCATGTTCTTAGCCACATTATCATCGGCGATAACCTTCGCAGCACGCTCTAATAAGCGAGAGTGAAGGTAGAATACATCACCAGGATAAGCCTCACGACCTGGAGGACGACGAAGAAGTAGAGATACCTCACGGTAAGCTACAGCTTGTTTAGAAAGGTCATCATATACGATCAAGGCCGGACGACCTGTATCGCGGAAATACTCACCAATTGCAGCACCAGCAAATGGAGCGTAGAACTGCATTGGAGCAGGATCAGAAGCATTTGCAGCTACGATTACAGTATAATCTAAAGCGCCTTTTTCTTCTAATGTTTTGGCGATACCTGCTACGGTAGAACCTTTCTGACCGATAGCTACGTAAATACAGAATACAGGCTCACCTGCTTCATAGAATTCACGCTGGTTTATAATGGTATCAATAGCAACAGTAGACTTACCAGTCTGACGGTCGCCAATAATTAATTCACGTTGACCACGGCCTACAGGAATCATCGCATCGATCGCTTTGATACCAGTTTGCAATGGCTCGTTTACTGGTTGACGGAAGATTACCCCTGGAGCCTTACGCTCTAGTGGCATTTCGAAGGTTTCGCCTTCGATTGGTCCCTTACCGTCGATTGGGTTACCCAAGGTATCTACTACACGACCAACCATACCTTCACCTACTTGTAGGGAGGCAATCTGACCAGTACGTTTTACGGTAGAACCTTCTTTAATATTACCGTCGGCACCAAGCAATACGATACCTACGTTGTCTTCTTCAAGGTTAAGAATAATACCGCGTAAACCAGAGTCGAATTCAACCAACTCACCAGCTTGAGCATTGCTCAAACCATAGGCGCGGGCGATACCGTCACCTACCTGGAGAATAGTTCCTACTTCTTCTAGGTCTGCTTCACTTTTAAAACCAGAAAGCTGGTTTCTTAGAATTGCTGATACTTCAGCGGATTTTACTTCAGCCATGTTGCTTGAGCTTAATGATCCTTAAAAATCTTTGATGTAGTGGTTTTCTTGAAATTGACGACGCAAAGTTTTTAACTGATGCGCCAAGCTGCCGTTGTAGCGTTTATCGCCCACACGAAGTACCATGCCGCCGATGAGGCTTTCATCAACATGCTGGTTCAATTCCACTTGTTTTCCGGTATAAGAAGCAGCTTTTTCAGCCACTGCTTTTACCTCATCTTCACTTAATGCATAAGCAGTAGTTACACTAACCCGCTCAATACCTTTAAGGTGAAGGTACATGTTTTCATAAGCCTGAGCGATCACTCTAAAAGCGCCCTCGCGGCCATGATTCACAACTACCTGAAAGAAGCGCTGAGTAATCTCATGCACTTTATCTCCAAAGATTTCCTTCAGGATAGCTTCCTTTTTATCTGCTTTTACGATCGGGCTAGACATTACATTCGCCAGCTCGCGAGACTCATTCAAAGTACCAGCTATCAATCGCATGTCTTCGCGAATAGCCTCTACCTCATTTTTCTCCTGAGCTAAGTCTAATAAAGCCTTAGCGTAAACGCGTCCTAACTTGGTTACAACCATGTTAGTTCAATTTAAATTTGTCTAACTGCTCCTTTACAAGCTCACCTTGCTTGCTCTTGTCAGAAAGTTCTTTGCCTAATACTAATTCTGCAATCTCAATAGACATTTCAGCAACCTGATTTTTAAGGTCGGTTACTGCCGCCATTTTTTCGTTTTGGATTTGCTCCTTAGCGTTAGCAATAATTTTCTCGGCTTGGCTACCTGCTTCTGATTTAGCGTCGTTGATCATTTTGTCTTTGATCTCACGAGCTTCTTTCAGAATAGTGTCACGCTCTGCACGAGCTTCAGCTAAAATACGGTTGTTATCAGCTTGTAAACGCTCCATTTCTTCGCGAGCCTTTTCGGCTGATGCGAGGGAGTCTTCGATACTCTTTTCACGTTCCTCTACCGCGCCTAAAATTGGCTTCCAAGCGTATTTACGTAATACGATTAGGAGAACGATAAAGAGTAAAAGTTGCCAGAAAAATAGGCCAACTGAAAAATCTTCTAATAATGCCACTTAAAAAGTCTTTAATTCGGTTCGTTCAAAAATTAGGGAACCAAGGGCGACAGCCAACCGCTGCTCACCCTTGGTCTTTAAGTTTCTTACACTGCGAACAGGGCAGCGAAACCAATACCCTCGATAAGTGCAGCAGCGATAATCATCGCAGTCTGAATCTTACCAGAAGCTTCAGGTTGACGAGCGATGGCTTCCATAGCGGAACCACCAATACGACCGATACCCATACCGGCACCGATTACGATCAAACCTGCACCTACAATAGCTGGAATTTCCATGGTTTGTGTGATTTAAGCATTAATAAAAATCTTAGTGGTGTTCATCATGTTCTTCTACCGCCGAACCAAAGTACAGGGCTGATAACATAGTGAAAATATATGCCTGTAAAAAGGCCACCAACAATTCAATAATAGATAAGAAGAAGGTCAAACCGAAGAATGCTCCTTTAGCACCCCAAGCGCCAAACACGAAGATTAATCCGATGATGCTAATAATTACGGTGTGACCAGCCAAGATATTCGCATATAAACGAATCATAAGAGAGAAAGGCTTTACAAATAAACCTAAAACCTCAATTGGCATTAATACAATACGCATTACATAAGGTACTCCTGGCATCCAGAAGATATGCGCCCAATAATCCTTTTTACCGGAGAACTGAGTAATAAAGAAGGTAATTAAAGCTAAGCCGAAGGTTACGGCGATGTTACCGGTAATGTTAATTCCTAATGGAGTTTGACCAATCATGTTGGCAATCCAAATAAAGAAGAACACTGTTAAAAGGTAAGGCATGAAACGCTTGTAATCTTTTTCTCCGATGTTCGGGCGGGCAATATCGTCGCGTACTAAGATTACTAAAGGCTCCAAGAATTTCGATAGGCCACGAGGAACTAAATCGTTTTTATAGCGCTTAGCTACCGAACCAAACATCCAAAGCATTAATAGACCAACTAGGATGGTGCTAAAAACGGTTTTGGTGATTGAAAAGTCGATTGGCTTTTCGTTGGTCACGTGATGCTCCTCATCATAATTGATATGGCCTTCGGCATCGGTGCTGTAAATTTTGCTATGGTAAAGACGGAAATGAGAGCCTTTACTTTCTACCACGCCATTTTCTTGGTGATGGAACTCTGAGGACATGAAAAAGTGCAATTGTCCGTCCCAGAGAATAATTGGCAATGGAAACTCCACTGAGTTACCCTTGGCGTGATCTCCCCACAAATGAAAACTGTGGCTGTCTTTAAGGTGGTGTTCCTTTACTTCGTTGATCTGCTCTTTGATGCTCTTCTCACCATGGTCATCATGACTATCGTGTGAGTCGTGGCCATCGCCAGCACTAGCCGTCAGTGAGAGGGCAAAAAGGAAAGCAAAGAATCCGAATCTTTTGATCTGCATAACTCGGCGTTCAGTGGTCGTTTAAAAATCAGCGCAAAAGTAAACATATTTGCTTTCCGAGCTCGCAATTTTTCAGGCTTCTTTTTTTAGTCCTGATTTAAGCTTTTCAATAAGATGAAAGATTTGAAGCCTAATGCGGTGATATAAGGTATGAAAAAGGCCACGAATTCTGAGGTCTGCATCTCGCCATCAGCCTTATACACAGGGTAAAACACTAAAAAGAAAACCAAGAATTTTAAAAGGCTGCCACCCATAAAAATAAAGCCCAAATGGTCTTTTTGTTTTTTAGCGATGCGCAACATTATGCTTAAAATAGTTTCGGCAGCAAGGATATTAAAGAGATATGCCTGCCATAAAAGATCTTTTTCTAGGCTTTCACCGGATTGAAAAACCCAAATTGCATGTGCCCCAAAAACCAAAGTCATAATTACGAGCAGACTTATTTGCGGAGAACGCATCAATAATTTAGTCATCCTGATCGGATTTAATACCTCGAAGAAATAGATAAAGGCCCAAGCCCATGCCGCCTAATGTTCCTACTAAAGTAAACCAAGGCTTCTCAAAACGTTGTTGAGCATCGAGCCACTTTCCGCCGTAGGCGCCCATAAAAATTAGGGCACCCATTTGGAAACCTAAACTCGAATATTTGGCATAGGACTTAAGAGATCTTTTCAGATCGTCTTTGTTCTTTTTGGGTGGAGTCATTGTTTTGAATTTCGCGAACTACGGCACCCATCTTACAGGAACCACTAAACTCAGCTCCTGGTTCAATAGCCAATTTAATGGTGAAAATATCGCCTTCCACACGAGCAGAGGCTTCTAAGTTTAGTAAATCATCTACAATCATGGTGCCTTCGAGGCGACCAGAAATTCTTGCAGAACCGCATTTTACTTCTCCTTTTACGAGTCCTTTCTGACCAATAACCAACTTACCCGAAATATTAATATTGCCAGTTATTTGTCCGTCTACACGGAAGTCTCCCTCAGAGCTAACGTTACCATCAATAGTGGTTCCCTGCAAAATTCGATTACTGCTGCTGGGGCCAACGCTTACTTCCTTCGTTTTTTTAATCATAACTAATTATCGTAGTGTTCCTTGTAAAATTCCTTGTATCCCACAATATCCTGTGCCTTGTAAAAGGCCGAGAAATTGGAGTTCGAAATTACGAATTGTTCGAAACTCAGCGAAAGGAGTTGTTTTTCAAGGGCCTTTTCATTGTTTAAAGTTTGGAAATAAGCCATGGCCTGTTGCTTATTAGCCAGCCCACTTACCATAATAAGCTGGTAATCTAAGCCCATTAAAATCTTCTTCACCATTAGTTTGGTGGAAGGGTAATACTTGTTGTTAAAGTTGGAAAGCTCAATCGATATCTGATTGGCATCGGCTCTTTTATTAGGCACTAGTAGCACATATCTGTGCATGGAGCTAAAGTCTGTCCTGTAAATAGATTCGCTACTCTTGGTTTTTACCTCACCTGCTTCGCTTACCGAACCCATAGCACTTAATACTTTTTGGGCCTCCGCTGATTCTTCCGTTTGTGGATATCGCTTTAAAACCGCTTCCAAGGCCAGCTTTAATTCATCCATTTTACGCAAACCGGCTTCACAATAAGCACGCAATAAGTAGAATCGTGCTCCGTATCGACTGTCGGCGTAATTTTCTACTCCCTTTATTGAAAGGGCCAAGGCCGAGCTATAACTCTTAGCTTCATATTTTTCGAGCGCTAAGGCATAGGCCTGTTTTGCTTCCGATTCATCTACACTTTCCTCTTCTCGACCTTCATTCAGAATAAGGTAAGCGAATTCTGATTGCGGGTAAAGACTAAGGATTTTATTCTTGTACAATTCTCGATTGGCCTCGTCTTCCATCTGGGTGTAAACCCGATAAAGAATATACCAAGCCCGAGGGCGCTGCTCCAGTTGAGGATAACGTTTTAGCAAATCCAGAATACTTTCTGCGGCAGCGTTTAAATCTTGAATTTCCTCTTTGTATAGCAAGCCGTTATCAAAAAGAGCAAATTGAATTAAGGAATGACTAGAATCCATAGCTGCAGAGTCCATTGGAATTTGAGCTAAATAGGTTTGGGGGTCGTATCGGGGATCAAGCTCCTGTTCCTCCTGCGGACCGGTTTCGGTGCCCGACTCGTTGCTCGGAGCATCGCCCAAAACCACCGATTTATCTTTGCGCCGCCAATTATCTTCAAGCTTTCTATTTCCCCATTTAGCCACAAACTTTGAAACCCCAGCAGCACGCAAGGTTGGATTATAGAAATAAAACTGCTGGTTGGCATTCCCAACACCTGCTAATCCGCCTAAGCCCGATTGACCTTGATTTCCATTATTAAAAGCGAGGTTATCCATCTCCTGTTCCTTGGCTAATAAGGCCTCCTCATCTTCTTCTTTAAGCTTATCAATGATGGATTCTATAACCGCTAATTGTTGCTTTTCCGACATCGAAGCCAAGTCTTGTAAGCTATCCTGTAAAGCGATGGTTTGTAGATTGGTAACTAATCTACCGAGACTCTTTTTCAAAACGCCAACCATCTCATATTTAGGGTGGTCCTTGGGTAAAAATTGATAACAGCTATCATAATAAGCCTGAGCGTCTTCGTAAACCTTTTCGTCAAAGCGGATTTCGGCCAACCACAAATAACTAATTCCCTTTTGTTTATTGTTTTGGGTGCTTACGCGAATGGATTTATTTAAGAAGTGATCGCGATCATCTTCATCGCCAAGCTTCTCGGCCACCTCGGCCATTACGTAATAGATCTGATCTCGGTTGTCGTAATTCTTTTCGTCCTTCAGCATTTTCTCCAGCTTGGTATAAGCTTCGGAGGGGTCCATTAGGTTTACATCGTAATTACGAGCCTGGTTAAGCTGAGCGTTAAAAAGCAATTCATATGGCGGACCTTTCTTAATTACCTTGTCAAATAGTTGACTTGCTTCATAGTCGCGCCCCAATTTGGCTTGCAGCTGTCCGCAGATGTATAACCAACGAACTTCCAATTCTTTATCATCGGTTTTTTCGGCCGCTTGTATCAATAGTTGGTAGGCGTTTTCGTAATTGCCTTGCACAAACTCTAAATGGGCGAATGATGCAAATACATCTGCATTTAAATGCCCAGAAAGAGATGGGCTGCTGTATAATTTATCGAATCGGGCTTTGGCTGGAATAAAGTTTTCCATAGCCGTTTCGGTTTTAGCGGCCCACAGTTCGGCCTCGGATCTAATTTCTGGATCACGGAATTTCTGAATTACAAAGTTGAAGGTTTCGAGTGCTGCGGGGTAGTTCCGATTAAAGTAATGTGCCTTACCCATAATGAGGTAGGCATCATCGATGTATTTATTCTTTTGTTTACCATCAATCATCATTGAATGATTTTGGATGGTTTTGGTGCCTTTCTCGAGTGTCTTCTCTAAATCTGGTTTTACGCTGGAGGCGGTTTGCTCGGTACCTTCGCGGTAGATGGATAAAAATTCATCATAATTATCCTCGTGTTGCGTTCGAAGAGTGGTTCTTGCTTTAATTAGGGCTTGTTCGCCGTTAAATAAGATATTGTATTTACTCACCATTCGGTGGTAAGTGCGAGCCGTGAAAATATCTTTGGTACGTGAGCAGGAGCCCAGTCCAAGGACGATAATCAGGAAAAGGAAAATGATACGTGCCGACTTCAAAAGAATGCGCCTAATTCGGTTTGGGATGAATTAACAAACAAAGGGCAAAAATATTGTAATCTAAATACTAAGCTTCGAAAAGAGACGCTTTTAAGCAAAAAGCTAATTTCTGTGGAGCGCCAGCAGGGATTTTAGATATTTGCAGAAATGGCCAAAGAGCGAAAAGAATCAAATAAAGTAATCACCAAGTTGCGGAACAAATACCGTTTGGTGATATTAAATGATGACACCTTTGAGGAAAAGCTCAGCTTTAAGTTGAGTAGGCTTAATGTGTTTGTAGTATCTGGTCTTAGTGGCATTTTATTAATTGCCGGCACCACTCTACTAATAGCGTTTACTCCTCTTAGAGAGTATATTCCTGGTTACTCTAGCACTAAATTAAAGAGAGATGCCATTCGCTTGGCGAGCGTAACCGACAGCATCGAAAACCAATTAGCCTATAATGCACGCTACTTGGAAAATATTCAAGGAGTAATAAGTGGGCGAGCACCAATTGACTTTAGCGATAGCTTGGTTGTGGATAGTTTAAATCAGGCCAGCCTAGAATTTAGTCCTAGTGAAGAGGATTCGGTTTTACGTAAATTGGTAGAAGAGGAAGAGCGTTTTAACATTCCGGTGGAGAATGAAAATCGTCTGAAGCTGCAGAGCATGAATTTCTTTTCTCCCATCAAGGGCTTGGTTACTAACACTTTTAATCCCGAAGATGATCATTTAGGTGTTGATGTAGTAGCGAAGGAAAATGAAGTGATTAAAGCTTCTCAGGATGGTCGAGTGATTTTCTCAGAATGGACAGCCGAAACAGGTTATGTGCTAATTATTCAGCACGCAGAGAAGTTTATCTCAGTGTATAAGCACAATTCTGCTTTATTAAAATCGCAAGGAGAAGAAGTTTCGGCTGGTGAACCAATAGCTTTTATTGGTAATTCGGGTGAGCTTAGTTCTGGGCCACATCTGCATTTCGAGCTTTGGTTTAATGGCTACCCTGTAGATCCGCAAGAGTATATCTTGTTTTAAACCCCATTTTGCATTTCATAGCCTTCATCTGCTGGTAGTCCTGGCTGTTCACTAGCCGCCACTGCTAAACGATCGCAACGTTCATTTTGAGGATGGTCGTTATGTCCTTTTACCCAATGGAAAGTTACCTGATGTTTTTGTAAGAGGGGAATCATTCGTTTCCAGAGGTCGATGTTTTTTTTTCCTTTAAAGCCTTTTTGGATCCATGATTTTAGCCACCCTTTATTGATGGCGTCTACCACATATTTAGAATCGGATACCACTTTAACTTGTGAACCTGGTTTTTTTAAGGCTTCTAAACCCACAATAACCGCCAGTAGCTCCATGCGATTATTGGTAGTTTTCCGAAATCCAGCCGCTAATTCCTTGCGAAATTTCCCAGCTTCTAGGACAATACCGTATCCCCCCGGACCAGGGTTTCCCTTGGCCGCGCCATCTGTGTAAAGAAATATGATCATGCTATAAGTTAGGCAGCAGATACTCTATTACCGAGGGATAATGGCGATGTTCGAGTTCGCGAACCTTGTATTCCACATCCTCCCAGGTATCTTCAAAGTCGATTTCAACTTCTTCCTGAAAAATGATTTCTCCTTCATCATAATCTTCACTTACGTAGTGAATGGTGATTCCAGAAACCTCTTCTTCATTCTCCACAACGGCTTGATGAACGTGTTTTCCAAACATCCCTTCACCACCATAATCGGGTAAAAGTGACGGATGAATGTTAATTATTCGTTGTTCAAAGGCCTTAATAAGCTCCGTTGGGATTTTTCTTAAGAAGCCAGCAAGCACTACTAAATCGCATCTTAGGTTCTCCAGTTTTTGCTGAAGAGTACCATCTTCCACCTCTTTATTACTAAGGGTAATGGCCCTAATTCCTAGCTTGCGGGCTTTGTCTAAAACCCCAGCATCAGCCCGATTGGTAATGATTGCCACCACACGGGCAATGTCACTGTCTTCAAAATAACGCGCGATATTATCGGCGTTGGTCCCTGAACCAGAAGCAAGGACTACAATATTTTTCATGGCAAAAATCTACCCCACGAAAATACAAAAGCAAATAAACCAAGCACAAAACAAGTTTCCCATTTTGATTTATTTCCTTTCTTTGCAGCTTATAATTTTAAACAAATTATCATGTCAGAAATCGCTTCTAAAGTAAAAGCTATCATTGTAGATAAGCTAGGAGTAGACGAAAACGAAGTAACCAACGAAGCAAGTTTCACCAATGATCTTGGAGCTGACTCTTTGGACACCGTAGAGTTAATTATGGAATTCGAAAAAGAATTCGATATCCAAATTCCAGACGACCAAGCTGAGAACATCACTACTGTAGGTCAGGCTGTAGCCTATATCGAAGAGGCCAAAAAGTAGTTTCCAATATGGAACTAAAAAGGGTTGTAGTAACAGGATTAGGAGCATTAACTCCTATCGGTAACGACGTGGATACCTACTGGCAAGCATTGCTAGCGGGTAAAAGCGGTGCGGCCCGAATTACCCGTTTTGACCCTGCAAAGTTCAAAACGCAATTCGCTTGCGAGCTGAAAGACTTTGATGTAAAAGAGTTCATTGATCGCAAGGAAGCGCGCCGTATGGATCGATTTACCCAATATGCTTTAGTTACTGCCGACCAGGCGGTGGCAGATAGCGGCATTGGTGATCTCGATTTAAATCCAGAGCGTGTTGGCGTAATTTGGGGTTCCGGAATTGGAGGATTGGATACCTTTCAAGAAGAGTGTTTAAATTTCGCTAAAGGCGATGGCACTCCTCGTTTTAATCCATTCTTTATACCTAAAATGATTGCTGATTTGGCCCCAGGTCATATCAGTATCAAATACGGTTTCCGCGGTCCGAATTATTCCACAGTATCCGCTTGTGCTTCTTCTACAAATTCATTAATCGATGCTTTCAATTATATCCGTTTGGGTAAAATTGATGTTTGCCTTTCTGGAGGTAGCGAAGCAGCAGTTAATGAATCAGGAATGGGTGGCTTTAACGCCATGCATGCCCTCAGCACCCGCAACGAATCTCCCGAAACTGCCAGTCGACCATTTGATAAAGATCGAGATGGCTTTGTATTAGGTGAAGGTGCAGGATGCTTAGTATTAGAAGAATACGAACATGCTAAAGCCCGAGGCGCCAAAATTTATGCAGAATTGATTGGCTCCGGTATTTCTGCCGACGCCCATCATATTACTGCCCCTCATCCAGAAGGATTAGGTGCCATCGGTGTTATGAAGCAAGTTTTAGAAGAATCTGGCTTAAAGCCTGATGAAGTTGATTACATCAATGTACACGGAACTTCTACCCCCTTGGGGGATGTTGCTGAATTAAAGGCAATAAAATCCGTGTTTGGTGAAAATGCTTATCGTTTAAATATCAGCTCAACAAAATCGATGACTGGTCACCTTTTAGGTGCTGCTGGTGCGGTTGAGGCCATTGCCTCTGTTTTAGCGGTAAAAAATGATATCATTCCTCCAACGATTAATCACTTTACCGATGACCCGGATATTGATCCAGGTTTAAATCTTACTTTCCATCAAGCACAGAAACGTGAAGTGCGCGCTGCCATTAGCAATACCTTTGGTTTTGGAGGGCACAACGCTTCAGTATTGTTTCGCAAGCTTTCCTAATTAAGCTTTAGCTTGATGTTTTCTTTTTTAAAAAAATGGAGTTCCCGTCCCTCAAAAGGCGGGAACTTTTTGTTTGAAATCGAAAAAATTACCGGCTTCAAAGTTCAAAAAGAAGGCCTCTACAGACTTGCGTTCACCCATAGTTCTGCCGGTAAAGAGTTAAAATCGGGGCAAAAATTAAATAATGAGCGTCTTGAGTTTTTAGGAGATGCCATTTTAGGAGCGGTAATTACCGATTACCTCTATCGTATTTATCCAAATCGAGAAGAAGGCGAATTAACTAGTTTGCGCAGTAAACTGGTTAGTCGAAAACATCTAAATGAATTGGGAAACACCATGAATTTAGAGCGCTTATTAGACTTCACCCCTACTCGAGGAACGAAAGCAAAGTCGCTAAATGGCGATGCTTTTGAAGCGCTTATCGGTGCGTTATATCTGGATCACGGTTATGAAGCTTGCCAGAAATTTTTA
The DNA here is from genome assembly GCA_950073045.1 of uncultured Flavobacteriales bacterium. Taxonomy (GTDB): domain Bacteria; phylum Bacteroidota; class Bacteroidia; order Flavobacteriales; family Schleiferiaceae; genus Croceimicrobium. Next base: position 67,656 of record CATMQD010000001.1, read on the forward strand.
GAGAAGCAAGTACTTCGTAAACTCGATATCGAAAAGCTTGCCCAAAGGCTTACTTCCTACAAAAGCGCTTTGTTGGAGTGGAGCCAAAAAGAAAAAAGGAACGTTGAATTTAAATTACTTCGTACCGAAGGTAAAAGTCACGATCCTATGTATTATGTAGCCTGCATGCTTGGCCATCAAGAGGTTAGTCAAGGTTTTGGTGCTACCAAAAAGAAATCTGAGGAAGAGTCTGCGAGAGCTGCATTCCAAACTTTAAATTTGCCGAATGGCAAAGTTCAAACTCGAGCTTGAGGACTTCGGTAATTCTATCGACACCGCTTTTGGATTAATCAGTCGAGAAGGCGCTTTAAGGCTTTGCTACATCCTTAACCAAGAATTAGAGGGTCTGGGCTTCCATCGTTTAAAAGAAGACCTCTACAGCGACTATAAAGGTAGTCGTTATCTTTTTCGAAACTGGGGATATTATGATCAACTGGGGGAATTCGATATCAAATTAGTCGAAAATCGATCCTACCACAGTATCGGCGGGGAATCTACCTTAGGAAGTTTATTCGCCGAAGAAATGACTCGCGAAAAAAATTGGCTCTCAAATAAAGATGGCTTCAATTTTTTTCTTTGGTTTGAAGGAAATATAGAAAACGTAAAATTTACACTTAGGTGGCAAGAGCGCCTTCAATCTTGCACGGCCATTCAGGGGCTTAAAAAGCTAGAGGGCAAAAACTTAGAACGATTAAACAAATCCATAAAATACTATCATGACAGCAAATAAAGCAAAGATTTTGGCCACTTTGGGTCCAGCCTCGGACGATTACGAAATCATGAAAAAGATGGTTCATGCCGGCGTAAATGTCTTTAGGATTAACTTTTCACATAGTAGCCATGATGCTGCGCGTGAAATTGTGGAAAAGGTGCGCAAGCTTAATGAAGAGCTTAATACTAACATTGCCGTTTTAGCCGATTTACAAGGACCAAAGCTAAGGGTAGGAACAGTGAAAGATGGGTCAAATTTAAAGGTTGGAGATATCCTAACCTTTACCAATACTGAGCAAGAAGGCGATGCCAAGGAGGTCTACATGACCTATGAGAAATTCGCTAGTGATGTGAGAACTGGTGATCGTATTTTGATTGACGATGGTAAACTAATCCTCGAGGCTGTACAAAGCAATGGCAAGGACAAAGTGGAGGCCAAGGTAATTCAGGGTGGTCCATTAAAATCCCGAAAAGGTGTTAATCTACCAAATACACGCATCAGCTTGCCTTGTTTAACAGAGAAGGATCTTGCGGATTTAAACGTAGCCATGGAGTGTAAGGTAGAGTGGGTTGCATTATCCTTTGTTCGAAACCCAAATGATGTGTATCAGCTACGTGATATTTTACAGCAGAATGATGCCCCTTGTCATATTATCTCTAAAATAGAGAAGCCCGAAGCGGTGGTTGAAATTGATGAAATTATAGAGGCTTCTGACGGTATTATGGTAGCTCGAGGCGATTTGGGAGTAGAAGTTCCCATGCAAGGGGTTCCGCTTATTCAGAAGATGATTGTAAATAAGTGCCACCTAGCTGCAAAACCTGTGGTTATTGCTACCCAAATGATGGAAACCATGATCGAAAACCTTACTCCCACCAGAGCAGAGGTAAACGACGTGGCTAATTCTGTTTTAGATGGCGCCGATGCGGTAATGCTTAGCGGAGAGACTTCGGTAGGTAAGTATCCGGTAGAAGTTATCGAAGCCATGAGTAAAATTATCGCCCATGTAGAGGAGAGCGGTCAGGTTTCGGTAAAAGAAGAAAACCCTCCTCGCTACCGCAATAAACGCTTTATAACGGATTCCATCTGCTATAATGCCAGTAAAGTGGCTGATCAAATCGGGGCAGCGGCAATTTTAACGATGACCTTTAGCGGTTACACGGCTTTTAAAATTTCTGCACACCGACCTAAGAGTAATATCTTCATGTTTACTTCCAATCGTAGCATCCTTAATACCATGAGCTTGTTATGGGGAGTGCGTGGTTTCTTTTACGATAAAATGGTAAGTACCGACGAAACCTTTGAGGATATTAAGCAGATTGTTATTGATAGTAATTTGGTAAGTGAGGGCGACCTTATTGTGAAGATTGCCAGCATGCCAATTCATGATCAGGGAATGACCAATATGCTTAAAATTTCCAGTATTAATGAGGCCTAAAGATTGGCAAGAAAAAGATAATAGCTTGGTTCGGGAATTTGTTTTCACAGATTTCCGGACCGCTTTTAATTTCTTGCAAGAGGTGGCTTCTTTAGCTGAAGAGCATCAGCATCATCCCGAGATACACAATGTATATAATAGGGTAAAGCTATCCCTAAGCACGCATGATGCTGGTGGTGTAATTACAGAAAAAGATTTAAGCTTAGCTGAGGCTATTAATAAGCTGCTTTAAACTGCTCTAAGAAGCGCAGGTCATTCTCAAACAACATTCGGATATCTGGAATTTGGAAGCGATGTAAAGCAATACGCTCCACGCCAATTCCAAATGCAAAACCTGAATACACTTCAGGATCTATACCGTTGTTTTTCAAAACATTCGGATCTACCATTCCGCATCCTAATACTTCTAACCAACCGGTTCCTTTGGTCATTCTATAGTCGCGCTCATTTTCCAATCCCCAATAAACGTCCATTTCGGCACTTGGCTCAGTAAAAGGGAAGTAGGACGGTCGAAGACGAATTTTAGTATTAGGGCCAAAAAACTCTTGAGCAAAATATAGTAGGGTTTGCTTTAAATCTGCAAAGCTTACATCCTTATCGATGTACAAACCTTCAACTTGATGGAAAAAGCAGTGTGAGCGAGCAGATATCGCTTCATTTCTAAACACTCTTCCTGGTGATATCGTGCGAATTGGGGGCTTGCTGTTTTCCATAACACGAACCTGTACACTGGAGGTATGCGTGCGCAAGGCCCAATCTGGATCTCGTTCCACAAAAAAAGTATCTTGCATATCCCTGGCGGGGTGCTCTTCTGGAAAGTTTAGAGCCGTAAAGTTGTGCCAATCATCTTCTATTTCTGGTCCTGCAGAAACGTTAAAGCCAATACTACGAAAAATGGAAACGATTTCGTTTTTAACGAGGTTAACTGGGTGGCGAGAGCCAAGGCTTGTAAAATTTGCTGGACGGCTTAAATCTTCTCCTGAAACACTATCTGAAGACTCTTCGGCATCAGCTTTAAGCTCTGAAACCTTTTCTTGTGCAAATTTCTTTAACTCATTGAGGGGTCTTCCAAATTCTTTTTTCTGATCTCCGGCCATTTCCCGGAAATCGTTGAACAGGGAAGTGATTTTGCCTTTTTTACCAAGCATTTCCACGCGAAAAGACTCCACTTCTGCAGTTGCTTTGGTACTGAATTCTTCTACTTCACGGAGCAACAAATCAATGCGTTCTTTCATTATATAATGCTAATAAGCCTTTCGCCTGCGTTAATTATTATATTTGAAGCGCAAAGATAATTATTTAGCATAGTCATGGCCGGGTTTTATCGATCCTTACTACTTCTAAGCGCCGCTCTGTTTCTAGCTGGTTCATGCAGCCAGGATGATAGGGATTTCGCGCTTGATCTTTATGTTACCGTAGAAGACGGTACAATTGCGGCTCAAAATGCGCTCGTGCACATTTATGCCCCAGTGGATAACACTACCGTGGATTACTTCCTCTATACCGATGAGGAAGGAAAAGTTTCAATTAGCCTAAATAATAAGGCTGTTGTTGAAGTGGTTGCCACTAAGAGACCTTATAAAAGCTGCACTTATGCCGAGCTTGAAAGGGGCGTTAAAACAGTTTATCTGGATATGACCATCTCGGGTGATCCTGATAGTGGATGTAGAGACGATCAGTAATTATGAAGAAGTTATTTTCCGGCTTAGTGATAGCCAGTACGATTTTTCTATTCTCATGCGAGAACGAGGAACTCAATCCAAAATATCCTTTTACCATTATTGTCAAAACCCAATCCGATTCGCTTCGGGTTCAGAATGTATTGGTAGAAGTTGCTGCCCCAGTCCCCGGGAACCAAGTCTGGTTAAAAGGGGCTACGAATACTGAGGGCGAGATCGATTTCGAATATCAACAAGCAGCAACCCTTGGCGTGAGAGCGAGCCGTGGGGAGCGACCTGATTATACTTGGATCGGCTGCACCGAGATTCGCCTTATTCCAAATGAACACGTTACCAAAACCGTTTATATCCAACCTTACGACTCATTATTGGTTGGTTGCTCTTTCGATTAATCCCAGATTTCATCATCGAAATATCGAATAACGGCCTCCTTCATTAATAAACTTTGCTCTCCTGCTTTTAAGTGGGGGAGTTTTTTTTGCAAACTATAATGAGGCCAACCTTCATCATCCAAACCCTCTAGTTTATAATAGCCATAAGGGCTTAAAAGTCTGCATATTGCAATGTGCATTAGCTCTAACTTTTGATCCTTTTTAAAGGTTTTCCTTTGGGGAGGAACTCCCAATTCACGAACTCCAATCAGAAATAGAACTACGTCAATATCAGGTTCTTCTCCATCACCAAAACGTTCCTTAACGTAATTAGTTATTCTACTCCATTTGTTTCTATTTTCTTGTTCAAGCATTGTTTCGCCTTTTGTTTTATATTGTCACACTAATTATTAGCATTGGACTTTTCTGCTCTTGACATTATACTATTAGCCCCGATAGTATTTGGAATCATCAAAGGTTTCATGAAGGGCTTTATCCGTGAGCTCGCGGCAATTTTAGGAATTTTTATTGGCGTTATCGCTGCCTACCTTTTGGCTGATAACGTTTTTAAATATTTTACCATTTACTTCGAATCGGTAGACTTTGAATTAAAGATTATCAGTTACGTCGTAGTCTTCTTCGGAACTATTTTACTGGTAAACTCCTTGGCAAGCCTGCTTACTAGAACAATGAAAATAATAGCGCTTAATGGTATCAACCGAATTCTGGGTGCCATTTTCGGAGCTATAAAATGGGCCACTTTAATGACCTTAGTTGTTTTCTCGCTAAATCGAATTCAGCAGAACAAAACCATCTTTCAAAAAAGTACTCTGAAGCAAAGTAAGGTCTATCAAAAGTTTTTAGGCTATAGCGAAAAGGCCGCCGAAACCATTGGTTTTGACGACCTCGCTGATAAACAATATCTTATTAAAGACGCTGGCTAATCTTCCAGAATAGCTGCTACACCTGGTAAAGTCTTTCCTTCTAAAAACTCTAACATGGCACCTCCACCGGTGCTAACGTAGCTAACCTGCTCAGCCATATTGAATTTTTTAATCGCCGCAACGGAGTCTCCACCCCCAACTAAAGTAAAAGCACCTCCTTTGGTGGCCTTGGCTATCATCTCTGCAGTCTTCACTGTTCCCTCGGAAAAGTGCTCAAATTCGAAAACTCCGAGCGGCCCGTTCCAAAGCACAGTTTTACTGGCTTCTATAATTGGCTCGAGAGCAACGATCGTCTCAGGGCCGGCATCTAATCCCATCCAGCCGTCTGGAATGCTCTTAGAATCCACTATATCGCGTTTTGCTTCATTGCTAAAATCATCGGCAATTACTGAATCAAGTGGTAAATGTATTTTAACCCCTTGTTTTTCAGCTTCTTGCATAATTTTCTGCGCTGTTTCTAGAAAATCGTCCTCAACTAAGCTATTTCCAGTTTTTCCTCCTTGCGCTTTTAAAAATGTGAAAGCCATACCACCGCCAATTATCAGGTGATCGATTTTCGGAAGTAAATTTTCGAGTACAGAAATTTTGGAAGACACCTTCGCTCCACCCACAATTGCGGTAACCGGTTTCTTGCCTCCATGCAAAACCTTGTTCACATTATCAATCTCAGCCTTTAGCACTAAACCAAAAGCCTTCTTGCTTTTAAAGTACTGAGCGATTACGGCAGTACTGGCATGAGCACGGTGGGCTGTACCAAATGCATCATTGATATAAAAATCTCCATTATTCGCTAGCAACTTTGCAAAGGTTTCATCTCCTTTAGTTTCTTCTTTGTGAAAACGTAGGTTCTCCAATAATAGAATTGTTCCCTCTGGTAATTGTTTGGTCGCTAACTCCACGGCATCACCTACACAGTCATTAATAAACTGCACCTCTACTCCACTTAATTCACGCAGGTGCTCTACCAGATGCTTAAGCGACAAGCTTTCGTCGGGGCCATCTTTTGGTCTGCCTAGATGCGACATTACGATTGGTCGTCCACCCTTTTCGATGATAGCTTTAAGGGTAGGAATATGAGCCTGCATTCGGCTGTCATCCGTAATATTTTGCTGGTCATCTAGAGGGACATTAAAATCTACGCGCACTAAAACACGTGCACCTTTTAAATCAAGATCGTTTATGCTTGGCATTTCTCGTAATTTTGAAGCGAAAATACGCCGCTTTGGCTTAAATAATTGCATACCGCATGTTATTAAAAGATGTTCCGGGTTTAGCACCAGAAAAGAAGAAACTATTAGATTCTGTTCACCGCAATCATAATAGCCACGCACAGCTATTCCATGGACCCGCTGGAACGGCCTCCTTTGCCCTAGCCATAGCTTACGCTCAATATCTCGCTTGTAAAAACCCTGGTACTGATGACAGCTGCGGCGAATGCCAGTCCTGCAAACAATTTCATAAATACAGTTATCCGGATCTTCACTTTAGCTTTCCTTTTGCTCGAATTGCAGGCGCACCTAAAGAACTTAATTGCGATTTCTTCGCGAAAGAATGGATCTCATTTATTAGTGAAAGGCCTCTTTTTCATTTAAATGATTGGCTAAACAAGTTAGATGTAGCCAATAAACAAGCACAGATAAATGTTGATGAAGCCGCTAGGATCATATCCAAATTAACGTTGAAGTCCTACAGTGGTGGACCTAAATTTGTAATCCTTTATCTGCCAGAATATCTACATCCTTCGGCCTCCAATAAACTCCTAAAAACATTGGAGGAACCTAGTGCCGATAGCATTATCATTCTTGTCTCTGAAAACCCAGAAAGACTTTTACAAACCATTACTAGCCGGTGCCAAAAAATCTATATTCCTCGTCCAAAAAACTCTGATATTCAAACTTATTTAGAATCCAATGGACTAAGTAGTGATGCAGCTGGTACGGCGGCAGCTGTGGCTGAAAACGACATGGTACAAGCGCTAAATATTGCTAGAGACAGTGATCGTTATATACAATTTGGAGAACTATTTCAGAATTGGATGAGAGGATGCTACAGTGCCAAGGTTAAAGATATTTTCGCCTTTGTAGATCAATTCTCATCTTTAGATAAGGAGAGCCAAAAAGAAGCCCTTCGTTTTTTCATACAAACCTTAGAAATCTCATATGCAGCGGGCCGTAAAGGTCAAAGTATTAATCATCCAATTTACCAGAAACTCTCCTTTAAACTAGATGGGTTTGCTTCAGTGCTGCACCTTACTAATGCAAAAATGGCCCTCGACGTTCTCGAAAAGGCCATTCATGATATTAGTCGAAATGGTAATGCCAAATTAATTCTTAGCGATGCCAGTTTTCAGTTTAGTAATCTATTGAGACTAAAAGAAGCTTAGGCCTTTTTTTCTAATACATAGATTAAGCTACTCATATTACGCTCTGAGCTTCCTCCCTTTATATTTGAACGTAAGCCTTGCCAAAAGGCTTGAACTGGTCTTTGCTTTCCATATCTGTTTTTCTCACTCAACAAAGAAACATAGAAACTATCGAATGGCATATTATAAACCTGCTTAAGGCTGAAGCCATGTTTTTCGGCTAGGTTTTGAATATCCCCCTTACAAAAATGCCATAAATGTAATGGTACATCTAGTGCTGCCCAATCTGATTTATAATATTCCGAATCTTCTGATTCATGATTCGGCAGAGCAAGTACCAAATAGCCTCCTTTAGCCAAGCGTGAATGAAAGTATTGAAGCGTTTCATTTAAATCGGGGATATGCTCTAATACATGCCATAGAGTAAAAACCCCAACGGAACCCTTGTCTAGCTCTTCCCTGTTTTCTGGATCTCTAAGGTCTAAACCCTTCTTACTTGCATTCTCTCTTGCAACATTTGAAGGCTCAAATCCCTTTACTTCCCAATTTTGCCCCTGTGCATATTTCAAAAACTCACCGGTACCCGCGCCATAATCAACTAAACTCTTCAACGGAGCATTTAGATTTGAAACTAAATTGAATTTAGATTTAATCGCTCGTTTGCGAACAATACCATAAACCTGGTCCATCAATCCACCTTTACCATCGGTATGACTAACATAATCGTCGCTCTCATAATACGCCGCCAATTCCGCACCTTCTGGTGCTGGATTAGTAAACCAAAAGCCACATTTATTGCAGCTATCAATATTAAATTCTTCGCGTTTACCACGAAAATAATACGGCTTCCGAGCCGATGTAAAGGATTGCCCACCACATACGGGGCATTCAGAATGTTGCTTCATGTTTCACGTGGAACTATCGGCCCATATAGACCAGTAATACACTAATATCCGCAGGACTAACCCCACTTATAGCTTTAGCTTGTTTAATACTTGTAGGCTTTCCCTCACTTAACTTCTCCCGTGCTTCATAACTAAGAGACTTCAACTTACGGTAATCAAAGTCTATCGGTATCTTAAGATCCTCTAAACGGTCAATCTTAGCTGCGGCCTCTTTTTCTTTTTCTAAATACCCAGAATATTTTGCCTCTATTTCTACCCTATCGATATTCTCTTGAGATATACCCTCTGAGTCGATTAGTTCAATCAATGCCGATAAATTTGCAAAATCCCTAAAACTTAACTGCGGACGGGCGATTAAACGCTCAAATTTTAGCTTTTGCTTAATTGGACTCAAATTAAGAGGCTCCAAAATAGCATTAGCCTCCTGTGGACTTATAGAATAATCTTTTACCCACTTTTTTAGTGACTCTGTTTTACTTTGTTTTAACTCAAACTCCTTAATGCGCTCATGTGATAATAATCCAATTTCGTGACCTAAAGGACTTAAACGCTCATCGGCGTTATCCTGCCTTAAAAGAATGCGATATTCTGCACGGGAAGTAAACATACGATAAGGCTCCTCGGTACCCTTTGTAATTAAATCATCGATAAGCACCCCTATATAAGCCTGATCCCTACTTAACACAAATGGCTCTTCTTCTTTAATTGCCCTAACCGCATTAATTCCAGCCATTAAACCTTGACTAGCGGCTTCTTCATATCCAGTGGTACCATTAATTTGACCCGCAAAATAAAGTCCCTTTACCAGTTTAGTTTCTAAACTATGACTTAATTGTGTAGGTGGAAAATAATCGTATTCAATGGCATATCCAGGCCTAAAGATCTTTACATTCTCAAAGCCCTTTACCTTTCGTAATGCCTTTTCTTGAATCTCTTGGGGTAAACTGGTACTAAATCCGTTTACATAAATTTCTACAGTATTCCAGCCCTCAGGCTCAACAAAAATTTGATGTCGATCCTTATCAGCAAACTTGAAAATTTTATCCTCAATTGAAGGACAATAGCGTGGCCCAGTAGATTGAATAGCGCCATTAAACATCGGGCTTCTATCGAAACCTTCTTTTAAAGTCTCATGTACCTCAGCACTTGTAAAAGTAATGTGGCAGCTGCGTTGCTCTTTTAAAGGAGCAGTTTTAGAACTAAAAGAAAACTTCTCGGGAACGTCGTCACCCTTCTGTTCTTCCATTACCGAATAATCCAATGAACGCCCGTCAACTCTTGGTGGCGTCCCCGTTTTCATACGGCCAGATTCAAATCCTAAATCAATTAAACGCTCTGTAATTCCAACTGCTGCCCGCTCTCCTGCACGGCCGCCTCCATACTGTTTATCTCCAATATGTATTAATCCATTAAGAAAAGTGCCATTGGTAAGAATAACTTTCTTGGAATGAATTTCTACACCCATTCCAGTTTTTACACCAATAATCTGCTCGCCTTCTACAATAAGGTCAATAACCATATCCTGAAAGAAGTCTAACTTTGGAATAGCTTCGAGGCTCAATCTCCATTCCTCAGCAAAACGCCATCGATCACTCTGAACTCTTGGAGACCACATTGCCGGTCCCTTACTGCGATTAAGCATCCGGAATTGAATCGCTGTTTTATCAGAAATTATTCCCGATAAGCCACCTAAAGCATCAATCTCCCGCACGATTTGACCTTTGGCAATACCACCCATTGCCGGATTACAAGACATCTGGCCAATGGTTTGAAGATTCATGGTTACTAATAAAGTGGAAGCACCAAGGTTTGCCGCAGCTGCAGCAGCCTCTGCTCCAGCATGACCTCCTCCCACTACAATTACATCATACTTCGTGTTGATCATAAGCGTTCCACGTGAAACATTTGAAGAATTTGATAATCAATTATTTGGGCCGCGAAATTAGACATTTTTCCTCTTCCAACCGCATTTGCCGTTTATCCTCATCAGTTTGGTCATCCCAACCCATACAGTGTAATAATCCATGAGCTAGAACACGCATGTATTCATCCATTTCAGGAATACCCCGTTCCTTCGCGTTAAACTCTATAGTATCCTGCCCCAAAAATACCTCAACCTTTAATTTAGATCCTCTACTGTGATTAAGTGTAATAATGTCTGTCGGATAATCGTGATCTAAAAGCGAGACATTTAATTCTTGAATAGCTATATCATCTAAAAACTCATAATTCACACGCTTAAGCACATGATTACGCTCTTCTACAATATTAACTAACCACTCTTCTATTTTAGTGGCATTATTTAAAATATGTTCAGGAACCAAGCCCGCAAATTCAACTTTTGCCATTTGTAAGAATATTGTAAAACGGAATTAAATTCAATGACCTGCGATTATAAGAATCAACACTTGGCTTCTTATTAATTTCTTGTGACTCCTCCCTTCCATTACGCATACCCCGATTATCACCAGAATTGGATTTACGTTCCTCCTTCTGCTTGCGCTCTTCCTCTGCTCGTTCGTCCTCCAACAATCTAGATTCAACTCTTTTAAACCGCTCCTTATATTCTGCAATATTCCGGTCCAAAAGGAGATCTTCCATCCTATCCAATTCTTCTAATACATCCGACTTGGATTTACCATTGCCCCCTTTAGCATCCTCAGACTCCTTTTCAGCATTCTTTATCATTTGCCTTAAGGCCTCCTGTTCACTTAAAATCTTACCAATTTCCTCCGAAGACTTACCCTCTTTACCATCACCACTTTTTGAACCTTTTTGAAGCTTATCTATCATCGAACCAATCTCTGAAGCCTTTTTACCCATTTGTCCTGGTTTAGGCTTAGCCCCTCCTGGCTTTTCGCAATTCTGATTACCGGGTTGTTGCATAGCCATCATCGACATCATGTTCTGCAAACTATTATCCAATAGCAAAGCCAATTCGTTAGCAGCCATCATGGAGTATTGATGACCTACAGAAGCCTTACTGATTTCTTGCTCCTGCAAAGACGCTTTGGCATTATCCAACTCATCTATCATTTTAGCCAATTCTGTAAAAACCTTTTCCTGGATTTGTGGTGCCTTTTGAGCCAAGACCTCTAAACTATCACGTATTACCTCTGACGAACTAAGCAATTTCCGTTGCTCTACCAATAATTTGCGAAAATTTGGATCATCCTTACCCAAATTATTAATGCCCAATCCTGCCGATTCTACATCTAGACTAAAACGTTTCAAGTTTTCTAGTATCGACCGTAAGCTTTCAATATTCATCTGAAGCGCCTGCGATTGCATTTGCATCATCATTGAACTTAAAGACTCACTCATTTCCTGCATCTTCTCCGAGGCCTTTTCCTCACTCTCATTAGATTCGCCCTGCTCACCTGACTCACTTTGTTCTTGTGCCTTATTCAGCTCTTCCTCAGCCTGATCCTTGCTTTCCTGAAACTCCGATGAACTTAATTGCTCTTTAAGTTCATCCTTTTTTTCAGCAAGCTCCTCCATTTTCTCCATGGATTCTTTAAACTCCTCCTTTTTCTCCTGAATTTCCTCTGAGGAAGTCTCCTGCTTAGACATTTCTTTTAATTCCTCCGACAGGGATTTTAAGCGATCGATTTCTTTGAGCACATCCCTCTGAAAAGCTAAATCCTCCAACAACTTATCTAACCGTTCTTCCTGCCTTTGCTGCTGCTGATTCTCCTTCTGTAATTGTTGCAGCTTTTCCTTGATATCTTTCATATCAAGTTTATCCATCAATTCCTTTAGTTCCTCTTCTAAGCGCTTTAATTCTTCTTCCTTCTCATTAATCTCCTCGAGACGGTCCTTTACCATTTCTTTGTTCAAAGAATCCGTCTTTAAATCTTTCAACTTTTCCTCTAAGGCCTTACGTTCCTCTAAACGCTTTTCCCTTTCAGCAGCTAAATCTTTAAGCTGATCATTTAATTGCTCCTTATCCTTCCACGATAAAGACTTCTGATCAATCAATGATTCTTGCAACTTATCCAGCTTCTCATCGTACTCCTTCATCAATTGTTCCTTCTCAGATTTGGCACCAGAGTAAGACTTTAAGCTTTCATAAGCCCTATTCTCCATAGCTTCATCATCCAAGACCTTAAGTTGTAACTTGCGACTAATTGCAGACTTGGCACCATTAATCTTATCATTATCCCAAACCCTGTAGTAGAGTTCAATTGGCTCCGAAGATTTAACTGTATCAAGGTTTACTTCATCACGGTAGCCACCACCAACAAACTTCAAGCTTTTAGCAAACTCCTTATCACCCACCTTTAGAATGCGCTCCAGTCTTGTTAAACCATAATCATCAGAAAAACTAAGATCAATTTGCCAAAGAGAGCGGTCAATGCTATCCAATCGATTAACACGAATACTAGGAGCGATATCTCGAATAGGAATAAAGCGCGTTCCGCCATACATTTCCAAAGTATCTTCTTGATTAGATAAGAACAAATCGAACTCCTCTTCTCTTAAAAGTTTGGAACTAAACAGCCCATTACTGAAAGTTCCAGAGTCCTCCTTGCCAGAAAACCAGGCTCTTTCCACCGCCTCCACATTAAGCATTCTTAGTTTATAGGTGCTGCCTTCCGGAAAACGATGTACTCCTCGAAGTTGCTCCTTACTACTAGCTAAAGCAGTGTAGGCCGGGGGAATAATCTCTAATTCAAAAGCACCTACTTTAGGTCGATTGTATACTTCTATAAAAACCTTCTCACTTTGATAACCGTTCGCTTCAAAAACTACTGTCGCAGAATGCTCCAAAGACTCAATGATTAAAGACCAATCCTTTCGTGATTTGCGTTCTGGCAAAAATTCCAAGCCATCAATAATAGCTTGTACATCGATTGGTAAATCCTCTCCACTTAATCCCAAGCTGATTTCTAAGCTTTCCCCTTTAGCAATACGGTAATTTCTCTGTTCTAAATCAAAACTAAAGGGAGCCGGAGGGCGAAAATCTTGATTATAATTAACCAGGCGCCTTCCACTATCCATTATTGATGTGCTATCCCAAACCATTAATGAGACTAAAATCAGAACAGGAACAAGGAACAGTGGTAACACCTTTCTTAATCCTCCCCACTTTATAGCGGTGTTAAAACGGTAAGGCTCTAATAGACTAATCTTTTGCTCTATGGCAGCCGCTACTAAACCCGAACTTTGCAAATCCTGCTCACTAAGTGTTAGCGTATTTAAAATCTTATCCTTTAAACCTTGATCTAAAGAGTCCAAAATCTCAGCTGCATCCTGGTAAGACATGCCCCGCACAAGTTTAAGCATCCTTAACAAGGGTACCAACACATACAACACTAACCAAGCAAGGAAAAGAATAACAAAGGACCAAAACATAAATGCTCTTGTCCCAGTAGAAAAGCGACCCCAATTTTCCAGAACTAAATAAGTCAAGAAAGTAAGTAAGCTTAAACCTGACCAAATCAAGGCACCCTTAACCATACGAAAGAGGTAAAACTTTCGAATAAACTGGTCTAATCGCTTTCTTAAAATATCTATGCTTGCCATATTCTAAATCCCATTAATAGAGCTAATAGAAACCTTATCTTTGCCGCCCTTTAAAACGCTGTTATGAGTAATGCAAAAGTACGTGTAAGGTTTGCACCAAGTCCAACCGGTCCACTACATATGGGTGGGGTTAGAACTGCTCTATATAACTACCTTTTCGCAAAACAGCAAGGTGGTGATTTTATTTTAAGAATAGAAGATACTGATCAGACCAGATTTGTTGCCGGCGCGGAAGATTATATTATCGAATCCTTAAAATGGTGTGGCATCCAACCAGATGAAGGTCAAGGTTTTGGTGGTGACCTCGGTCCTTACCGTCAAAGCGAGCGCAAACATCTTTACCGTAAATATGCTGATGACCTCATAGAGAATGGTTATGCTTACTATGCCTTTGACACTGCCGAAGATCTAGATCGTGTACGTCAAATGGCTAAAGATGCTGGTTCGCCAAACTGGCAATACAACCATGTTACTCGTAATAGCATGAAGAACTCTTTAAACCTTTCCCAAAGTGAGGTACAAAAGAGACTAGATGCCGGCGAACCATATGTTATTCGCATTAAGCTTAATCGCAATGAAGAGGTGAAATTCGAGGATATTGTACGCGGCTGGGTAAGTGTTAATACCAATAATATGGACGATAAGGTACTCTTTAAATCCGATGGCATGCCTACTTATCACCTAGCCAACATTGTAGATGATCATCTAATGAAAATTACCCATGTAATTCGTGGTGAAGAGTGGTTGCCCTCTGCCCCATTGCATGTGCTACTTTATCGTTATTTGGGTTGGGAAGATAAAATGCCACAATTTGCACACCTTCCTCTATTATTAAAGCCCGATGGTAATGGTAAACTAAGCAAACGAGATGGTGATCGTTTAGGATTCCCCGTATTTCCTTTAGAATGGAATAATCCTGAAACGGGTGATGTGTTTTCTGGCTACCGGGAAAACGGATACTTCCCAGAGGCCTTTGTAAACATGTTGGCTTTCCTAGGTTGGAATCCTGGTACAGAACAAGAAATCTTTTCTCTAGAACAGCTAACCGAGGCATTCAGCCTGCAGAAAGTAAATAAAGCTGGTGCTCGCTACGATCACGATAAAACCCGTTGGTTTAATCAGCAGTATCTGCGTTCCAAAACTGATCAAGAATTAGGTACTCTTTTTAAAGATCTGCTTAGTGATAAAGGCCTAAATGTTTCTCAAGAGAAAGCAGAAGCCATTGCGGCTTTGATGAAAGAACGTGCCTATTTCATTATGGATCTTTATAAAGAATCTAGTTTCTTCTTCGAGCGTCCATCTACTTATGATGAAAAAACTACCCGTAAGAAATGGAATGAAGATGCTAAAAATCATGTGGTTCAATTAAAAGGCATCTTCTCACAAATAGATGAATTTAAGGCCACGAAAATTGATGAGGCCTTCAAATCTTATCTCAATGACAATGAATTAGGATTTGGAAAGGTTGGTCCAGGATTTAGACTTGCCGTTACCGGTAAAGGTATGGGTCCTTCTATGTTTGAAATTTGTGCCATTCTCGGTAAGGATGAAACTATTGCTCGCATCGACCTTGCTCTTGAAAAACTTCCATAATGGATTGTATTTCGGTTGAGGGCATCAGGCTATTTGCCTATCATGGTTGCTTAGATGAAGAAGGTAAAATCGGCACCGAATATCAAATCGATGTAGATGTTTGGGGTGATGTAAGTGCATCCTATCAAAGCGATGATCTTCATCACACTATGGACTATGTGAATATCAATCGCATTGTGGAACAACATGTTTTGGTGCGTGCCAAATTGATAGAAACCGTGGCCTACCGAATAATGGTTGATTTGTTTAAAGAAATGCCTCTCGTTCAAAAGGCTCAAATTAAGCTCTCTAAAATGTCACCACCCATTAATGGGGATGTTCAAAGGGTGAGCATTCAATTAATGCGAGAGCGCAAGGATATTGCCTTACAATAATTCATATATTTGCCGACCCTAAATGGTTCCGTGGCCGAGTGGCTAGGCAGTGGTCTGCAAAACCACGTACAGCGGTTCGAATCCGCTCGGAACCTCCACTAAATCCTAGCTTCGGCTGGGATTTTTTGTTTCTATAATCTTGGTCATCATTTTCAATTCCAATTGGTCGAAAGTAAAAAGTGATAAATGTTAGCTTTTTTCTAAAAACTTCCTTCTACTTTTGTCATCTATTTTTAATTGGTCTAAATAAGATAGATGTTCCGATTTGTAAGATTGACAATGTTGTTGGGAGTGCTATCAATGCTCTCTAAGCCCTTGATAGCCAATGATCAAAATGCAAGGATGATGGTCCATCTCCTGGATTATATAGCAGTGGATTATTCCATGGCTGTTAATCAGGGAGAAATAATAAGTAGCGCCGAATACTCAGAGATGCAGGAATTCGCAAGTACAATCAATTCCTTAGGAGTAAATGCACCGGCCACTGTGAAGTCGGATATTGAAGTCCTCAAACAGCTCATAGCTGAAAAAGCTTCCCAAGAAAAAGTAGCCTCCGTAGCTACTTCCATTAAGCAAAAGATTATATCTAGCTACAAACTAGAGATTGCACCCAAGCGTTGGCCCGATTTAAATAATGGCAGACAATTATATGCGCTACAATGCAAAAGCTGTCATGGCGAAAATGGCTTTGGCGATGGTTTATTAAGTGCCGGCTTAGAACCAGCTCCTACCAATTTTCATTCTCCCGATAAAGCCAATGGACTATCCCCTTTTCAGGCTTACAACACTATTCGCTTGGGTGTAGAAAATACAGCCATGCGCGCTTTTGATGAACTTAGTGATGATGAAATCTGGGACCTCGCTTTCTATGTACTTTCTTTGCCTCATACCGCATCAGATGTAAACTTAGCCGATCAAGAAATTGGGATCAAAATAGACCTCGAAAAACTAGCTTCTCGCAGTAATGAAGAGTTTAGAGAAAGTTTACAAGGATTTTCTCAAAGTGAGGAACTAATCTCCGCCTTACGCCTCTATCCCAAAGAAATTGCTGAAAAAAGTCAGGGAGACTATTTACACCAAGCCATTGCATTATTAGAGCGTGCGAATAAAGCTTATAAAACAGGTGATAATTCTAAGGCACGCACCCTAGCTCTTACCGCCTATCTCGAAGGAGTAGAACCTGTTGAAGTACAATTACGTGCTAATGATGCTAGCTTTTCCGCTAAACTCGAAGGCCAATTAGCCAAGGTTCGTTCCGCCATTGAAGGTGGACAGAGCCCAGCAACAGTGGATCAGGAAATCAGCGCTAGCATAGAGATGATAAATACTGCTAAAGGCAAACTACGCGACAAAACCTTTACTGCTTGGTTAGCCTTTTTACTTTCCTCGTCTATCATTCTTCGTGAAGGACTAGAGGCTTTTCTGGTAGTAATTACTATGCTTAGCATTATCCGTGCTATCAAAATTCCTAAGGCCAGCACCTATGTACATGCAGGTTGGATTGGCGCTATAGCCAGTGGTGTTTTAATGTGGTTGGCCGCAGGGTCACTATTTAAATTTAGTGGCGCCCAACGCGAATTAATGGAAGGCTTTATTGCACTTTTTGCGGTTGTTGTACTCCTCTATTTAGGTTTCTGGATGCACAGCAAATCCGAGGCAGGTAAATGGCAGGCTTATGTAAAAGGAAAGATTCAAAAATTAGCACGCACCGAAAATATGATCGGACTAGCCTTCCTTTCCTTTATTGTAGTATTCCGTGAAGCTTTTGAATCGGTACTCTTTTTATCAGCTTTAAGCTTAGAAGTAGGCGATAGTCAACAGGCAGCATTTAGTGGTGGAATTGTTTTTGCCTTTGCCGCACTTATCGTGATAAGCGTCCTCATCATGAAATACTCCAAAAAATTACCCATCGCTAAACTGTTTAAGTACTCGGCTATTATTATTTCTGCCCTAGCGGTAATTTTAACTGGTAAAGGTTTAAATGCCATCCAAGAAGCAGGTAGTATTTCTATTAGTGTAATGCCTTTCGACTTTAGATTGGAAGCGATCGGATTCTATCCTACCTGGGAAACCACCATTGGACAAGTCCTAATTTTAGGCCTTGTGATTGTACTCTGGAATGTGGCAAACCGTCCAGTATCAAGTCAAAAATCTACCGCGGTAAGTTCTACCTAAATAAGAAGAAGGCGCTACATTCGTTGACTAGAAAACTATTCAATGAAAAAAATGCTCCTCCTAATAGCTCTGTTTGGAACACAGATTACATCTGCCCAGAGCGAAAAAAGACTAAGTTCTAAACTTGAAAAGGTTACGGTATATGAGCAAGGTGCCCGTTTCGAACGCAGTGCTAGTACCATGCTTAAAGCTGGCAGTCAAACCATAGTTTTCTATGGCCTTCCTATTAATCTAGACCCGGGAAGTATTCAAATTGGAAGCAATCAGAAACTGGAATTACTGAGTATCCAAGCGGGTAACAGCATTGCAGAAAACCGAAATAAAACGGAAGCTCAAAAGAAGCTTGAAGCTGATTTAGAAAAACAGCAATTAGAACGGGATAATATCGTTGCTCAGCAAGATGCTTATCGTTTAGAAGCACAATTTTTAAGCAACAATACCAAATTAGGAGGTGATCAAGGCTATAGCCTAGAAGAGCTTAAACAGATAAGCACCTACGCCCGCGAGCAAAAGCTAAAGAACCAATTAGAGCAACAACAACTTGGAAGGCAATTGAATGCTGTGAATCTTAGGATTAACGAAATCAATCAAGAGCTGGCCCTTTTAAATCGCCGCCGAAGTTTGATCTCTGGAGAAATAACCGTAAAACTGAATAGTCCTCAAAATCAAAATTGCCGCTTTAATCTTGTATATAGCAGTCAATCTAATGCCAGCTGGTCTAGCGAATACAATTTAGATTTTACGGATTTAGATAAAGATTTAGGGCTCAAACATAAAGCAGCTATCTACCAAAGTTCCGGTGAAGATTGGAATAATGTGCAGCTCATGCTAGTTACTGGATCACCACGACTAAACACGGTCATGCCCATTATTCAACCCCAGTACGTCAACTTTCTTTATCGTAATGGAAAGCAGAAGGTACAGAGAATGGCAACTAGAGAGATTACATCAACTGCTGGGCAAGCTTCGGGTGTAATCAGCAGTGATGAGGCTACTTATCGAGCGCTGGACTCAAAAAACTTTCAAGTTAACAATCAGCAAAACCGCATCGAATATCAAGCACCGCAAGCCTATAGCATAGCACACTCAAAATCAGAAAGTATTGTGCTTAGAGAAATAAAGTTAAAAGCCGAATACGAATATCAAGCTACTCCAGCTTTAGATCCTGCGGCTTATTTAATGGCGATAGTACAAGATTGGGAACAACATCGTCTATTAGCAGGAAATGTAAGTATCTATAATCAAGGTCTTTTTATCGGAAGCTCCTATATAAACTTTGATGCCACATCAGATTCCTTAATGCTCTCCCTTGGCCAAGACCCAGGTATTAAAATAAACTATGAACGCATCTTTGGTAAAAAGAGTAAATCCTTTTTAGGCAGCGATCGTATTGATGAGTATGAATATGAAATTAGTCTTAATAACCTAAAGAATAACGAGGTTCCCATCCGAATCTACGATCGAGTTCCCATCTCCCAAAATGATGATATCCGCATCAAGCATGAAATTGAGAATGGTGGAAAAATTCGGGATCCCAAGACCGGGATCATCGAATGGGAAATGAATCTAGCCCCAAAGAAAGAGCAGAAAATTAAATTCTCCTACGAACTACGTTATCCAAAAGATCAACAGGTAAACCATTAATCCTATTTAGGATATTGGTTGTCACTGGCATGCTCTTCAATAGAATTGAATTCTACAAAACAGATATCCTCTAAAGCCTCCAAACGGTGCTTTACCATTGGATGAATTCGAATTAAAATTGGCGCGCTCACCAAGCGTTCCTCAGTATAATCTCCTTCAAGGTCCGTTGTCCATTCGACACGGACCTTTCCTTTTACCAGTAAAAGTTCTTCTGGATTCTTAGATTCAGATTTTCCCTCATGCCAATGATTTCCACTCAAATTACCTTTTTCTCGATAGGCTAGAATGCGGCCAGTACTATGTCCTAAGCCTTCAAACTTGTAGGTGGCATTTCCTTCCTTTTGTCCTAAAAGATCAAGCTCAATGAAGTCAATTGTATTCATGGCTCAAAAATCACTTTAATCACCTTTTTTTCCCAATTGAAAAGCTAATTTCGTTGCAAAATATTTTACATGAACCTCTCAGAAATCAACAGTATTTTAGAAGGCTTAGGTGTAGCTAAAGAAAACCCTGGTAGTTCTACCGGTCGCGAATTCTTCGGCAAGGGCCAAGCCATCGTTTCCTATACTCCCATTAATGGAGAAGCCCTAGGTAGCGTAACCGAAACTACTCGCGAAGAATACGATCAAGTAGTAGCTAAAAGTCAGGAAGCCTTTAAAGTTTGGCGTTCTTTTACCGCTCCTCAACGTGGCGAGATCGTTCGCCAATACGGTAATAAATTACGTGAAAACAAATATTTACTAGGTAAGCTGGTTTCCTTGGAAATGGGCAAATCACTTCAAGAAGGTTGGGGTGAAGTTCAAGAGATGATCGACATCTGTGACTTTGCAGTTGGTCTATCGCGTCAGCTTTACGGATTAACCATGCATTCCGAGCGTCCTAATCACCGTATGTACGAGCAGTGGCATCCACTAGGAGCAGTAGGTATTATTTCTGCCTTTAACTTCCCTGTTGCTGTTTGGTGTTGGAACTCTGCCATCTCTTGGGTATGTGGCGATGTTACCATTTGGAAACCATCCGAGAAAGCTCCCCTTTGTGGTATCGCCTGTCAAAACATTTTTAATGAAGTTTTAGCCGAAAACAATTTACCAGAAGGTATTTCCAATATCGTTAATGGTGGTGTAGAAGTTGGTGAATGGTTAACCAACGATAAAAACCTTCCTCTAATTTCTGCCACCGGATCTATCCGCATGGGTAAAATTGTAGGTCAAACCGTGGCCGCTCGTTTAGGTAAAACCATTTTAGAATTAGGTGGTAACAATGCCATCATTATTACCGAAAACGCCGATATCGAGTCTACCCTAGTAGGTGCTGTATTTGGTGCAGTAGGTACTGCCGGTCAGCGTTGTACCAGTACCCGTCGATTAATCATCCACGAAAGCATTTACGATTCGGTAATCGAATCATTACAAAAAGCTTACGGACAAATTAAAATTGGCAACCCACTAGACATGAATAATCATGTGGGGCCTCTTACCGATAAATTAGCCGTTGAAAACTACAGCAATGCCCTTAAAGCCATTGTAGACCAAGGCGGTAAAATGATTGTAGAAGGTGGCGTTTTAGAAGGTGAAGAATATGCTAGTGGTTGTTATGTTAAACCATGTATCGCCGAAGTAGAAAATCACTACGAAATTGTACAGGATGAAACCTTTGCTCCTATACTTTACGTGATGAAATACAAGACTTTAGATGAGGCCATTGCTCTACAAAATGGCGTTCCTCAAGGTCTTTCTTCTGCAATTATGACGACCAATATGCGCGAAAGTGAGCAATTCCTTTCTGCGGCAGGTAGCGATTGTGGTATTGCCAATGTAAACATCGGTACCAGTGGTGCTGAGATTGGTGGAGCCTTTGGTGGTGAGAAAGAAACTGGTGGTGGCCGCGAAAGTGGTTCTGATGCTTGGAAAGCTTATATGCGTCGCCAAACAACAACCATCAACTACTCTAAAGAATTACCTTTAGCTCAGGGTATTAAGTTCGAACTCTAATCAGCGAAAGCTGAGAGTATAAGTACAAGTAAACCGCAAGATGTGGCGTGAGAAAATTGCGCTACCCTTGCGGTTTTTTTGATACCAGAAAATATAGCCGAGAGCACAGTTCCAATCACTTATCGATTTAGAGATCCCGGCAAAAATTCTATTCTGATCAAAAAGCTGATGATCGCTATTGCCTGCTGTATGCAGATGTAATTCATCGCCACAATTAAGCTTCCAGTTATTTTCCAAAGTATAGCTATAGCGAAATAGAAACCGGAGGCGAATGAGATAATCCAGATAATTCAATTCCCCATCATTGGGGTCTCGATCAAAATTTCGCAATTCAGTCTTCCACTGGGTATACATGCCATCTTTCTGACTAAGCTTAAAACTTTTCGCTAGAAAAAGAGAATAGCGTTGTTCACTTAAAATACTGCTTATCGGCAGATCTGCCGTGCCTGGACTACGAATGCTAAAATTGGTATAGCTTAATCCAGTTTTCCATTCTGGTGAAAAATGGTAAAAAACCGACACATCTGGCAAGGTCCTTTGGTGAGCTCGATCGGGAAACATAAAGCGTCTTTCTTCAAACTCTAAACTAGCCGACCATTTGTCGCCAAACTCTGTTTTTACTTTAAAACCCAGCCAGTACAATCCATCTGTATAGCGCTCTTGGCCGCTTAGCGCAGATGAAATTCCTGCTAAAAAGCCTATTGTCAGTATAAATTTGAAGGCTAATCTTTTATCCACGTAAAGCACGATATCTTTGTAATATATCTATTTCAGAATGGCAGCTCACAGAAATGAAGACCGTATTCACGGCAGCAAATATCCATTGATTAATCGATTTCAAGAATATTTAGGCGAATTCGTTTACGGTGGAATCGATGGCAGTGTTACCACATTTGCAGTAGTGGCGGGCGCTGCAGGTGCTACTTTAGACAGTGCTGTAGTAATAATTCTCGGTTTTGCTAACCTCATCGCCGATGGTTTTGCCATGTCGGTAGGTGCTTATCTATCTACTAAAAGTGAAAAGGAAAATTATAAGAAGCACGAAAGCATCGAATACTGGGAAGTAGAAAATCTGCCTGAAAAGGAGAAAGAGGAAATC
This sequence comes from uncultured Flavobacteriales bacterium, assembly GCA_950073045.1. GTDB lineage: Bacteria > Bacteroidota > Bacteroidia > Flavobacteriales > Schleiferiaceae > Croceimicrobium. The sequence continues at coordinate 90,508 of CATMQD010000001.1, forward strand.
CGAGAAATTTACCGAGCCAAAGGCTTTGAAGGTGAAATATTAGAAGAAATTGTAAAAACCATTACCGCCGATAAAGATCGTTGGGTAGATGTAATGATGAAGGAAGAACTGGAGATGAGTAAGGAAACTAAATCGCCTTGGGCCATGGGTGGCGTAACCTTCCTCAGCTTCCTACTTTTTGGATTTATCCCGCTTCTGGTTTATGTCCTCGATTATTTCGAATTGATGGCGGACAAAAGCTCTCTTTTCCTTTATTCCTCTGTTTTAACAGGAATGGTTTTTATGCTAATCGGTTATTTGAAAGCCTTGGTCAATCAAACCAAAATTTTTCGGAGTATATCGGAAACCTTTCTTTTAGGAGCAGCCGCCGCTGCTTTAGCTTATTTGGTAGGAGATGTACTGGAAGGATTGTTTATGTAATTGACTTTAAGCAGAGGGTAAGTTTAGGATCATGCTGGTGCCCTGTTCCAACTGACTTTCAATATCAAAACTTGAGTTGTTCTCCTTAAGGAAATCGCGAACGATAATCATTCCTATACCGGTGCCATTTTCTTGCAGGGTACCCTGATAGGTGTCGCCCCCTCCGGTGCCCTCTAGCAGCTTTTCTCTTTGATATTGGTCCATTCCCACACCTTCATCTTTTACCTTTAGGTAAACACGCTTATTTTCCATGTCGTGCTTGGCGCTGATATAGATCGTAGAATTAGATGGAGAAAACTTGTAAGCGTTGCTAAAAATATTCCGCATTACACTTTCGAAATGATCCTTATCAAACAGGATGGAAAGTTCTTCTGGAATATCGAAGTTTACGCCAATCTTCTTTTTACTAAGGGCCATACTAAAGTAGAGCAAGGATTTCTTTACAGTTTCTGAAAGTGGTAATGCAATTGGATTAACGGTAGTTCCAGCAAACTGGGCTTTGCTCCACAACAATACATTGTTCACCAAATCTGATGTGGATTGCACGGAAGATTTTAAGCCAATGAGTATCTCTTTGCGCTCCGGTCCATCGAGTGCCTCATTGTCCATTAAATCAATAATTCCCAAAATCTGATTAAACGGCTGCCGAAGATCGTGGGCAAGAATAGAGAACAAACGATCCTTTGAATTAAGCAGGATATTTAGTTCTTCGTTCTGTTTAGATAAATTATGCCTTTGCTGCAGTATCTCCTCCTTCTGCTCTTGAATTAGGCGATTTCTCTCCCATAAAATTTTGTTTGAGCGCTGAAGTTTCTGCCGTGATAAGAAGATGTAAACTAAGGAAAGGGATGCTATCACTAAAAGTATTATCGCAAAAAGAATATATAGCCTTTGCTGCTTCAATTCTTGATTTTGTATTTTACTTTTAGCCTCGGCCAGTTTTTGGGAACGTACCGCCATTTCTTCATCGAACTGACGCATGGCGGCACGACCATCAAATTTATTAATCTCTTCCTGGGCCTTATTACGGTTTTCTAAATGCTTTAAGGCAGTACTAAACTCCCCAATAGCCTTATTGTACTGATATAAGGCCTCGTTAACTGACCAAACATAAGTAGGACTTACAGCAAATTCATCTTCATACTTTTTGATGATTGTGGCATACTCACCGGCCTTCACAATATCACCTTTTTTAATGCAGAGATCAACTAAAAAGAAATAGCTATAAATCTCATAATATAAATCTCCGTAGCCCTTGCTAAGCTTAAGAGATTGCATAGCATAATTCCAAGCTAAGTATTCCTTCCCTTCCTTTAAGGCTTCATCACTTAAAATTTCTAGGGCCCCTGAACGAGTTATAACTAGAGAATCTTCTTTTGTAAATGAATAAGCCTTTTCAGCATGATAAACCGCTAATTCAGAAACCCCTAATTCATTATAAAGCCAGGCGTAATTAAGATGCATCTCGGGAACCATATAGGAATAGGGCATTCCTGCTTCATACATTGCCCTCCAAGCATTATGCGCATAACGCAAGGCCAGCTCTACCTGATCCTGAGCATAAACCACTCCACTTAAGCGATGGTAATAAAAAATATCATTCTCCAATTCATAACCTAATGTAAGGTCTATTTCACGGCCAAGGTGTATCAAATTTAGAGTAGTGGCATATTCCCCCTTGTACTCATGAAAAAGACTCAGATTATAGTATGCCGTACTTAAACCAATCGAATCATTTAGGCTTCTAAAAAGAGCTATAGCCGAATCTTCAAAGGCAAAAGCCGAATCCAAATAATTACGTGCAAAGCAATCCATGGCTTTAGAATCAAACGCATAACCAATGTATGCACTATCCTTTAGATACTTTGTTGTACGTAAAAATCGATTGCATTCAATCTGAGATTCTTCAGATATATAGCCCGAAAGATCAAAAACCTTGGTATAAAAGCTATCTAAATCCCAAGTATGTGCCTTTTTAAGATCAAAGTCTTGGGCACTTAGAAATGAGGGTACAAAAAATAGCGCTAAAACGCTGAAATATAAGCTATTGAGTTTCAATAAATAAACTTAGCGGCAAAAGTACAATTACTTATTTTAGAATACTATAAATTATTGTACACCAATTAATTAAAGCGTCAAGTAGATATCAAATTCAAGCTCAATCTGGCGGCCTATAGCAAAAGATCCACTTTCTCCAATTCCAAACTCAAAACGATCCAAACTAAAATCTATAAAAAGTTGGTAACCGCTTTTATCATATTGATAACCAGCATAAAGCGCAATGCTTTTTCGATGTTCTTTAATAAAAAGATCGCCCGTAAAAACTAATTGATTTTTTCCTTCCTTACTGATTTCCCGACTTTTAAACACAATATCAGGATATTCCTCCCCATTAAAAAAATGGGGCGCTTCAATAAGCTGTTGGTCTCTTTCTGGAATTCCGGTACGTATGCCAGCCACTGGCCAACGGATGCTAATTTGACTAGTTTCTAATTCATGAATATTGAAATCCACTTCTACTACTGCCTCTTTAAAAAAGCCTTTAACTTTATTAAAGCGCATATTGATAGCCGTAAAATTATACTGGCTAGCATCTTTATTTACAGCAGTAGATCTAAACTTGGTTTTGTCTACCACCCCAAATGCTTTTGCAATTCGAGATATCATACCCTATCCTTACCTTCTCTCCCTTATCAATATTATGAAAAATTAACAGATGTCCCTAAGTTTTTGCCTTAGCTTAGCTACAAATCATTTGATATGCATAAAGTACTTACCCTCCTATTCAGTTTTGCTCTAATTGGCAGCCTTAGTGCCCAAGAAAAAAGAGCAAGTCCCTTAATTACAGTAGACGAAAACATTGATGGCCTAGAAGTTCATATCGAATACGGACAGCCATCTAAAAAAGGAAGAACCGTTTTTGGTGAAGATGCCTTGGTTCCCTTTGGTAAAGTTTGGCGTACCGGAGCCAATGAAGCTACCGTTATTCAATTCTCTGATGATGTTATGATTGATGGTAACAAAGTTAAAGCCGGTAAATATGCCTTATTCACCATTCCAGGTGAAAAAGAGTGGACCATTATTCTAAACAGCGTATGGAGTCAATGGGGTGCTTACAACTACGATTCTTCTAAAGATGTACTGAGCCTTAAAGTAAAAGCCGAAAAAGAAAAAGAAGTGCAGGAAAAATTTACCATCACCGTTTCTGAAAATGGGGAAGTAGAACTTAGCTGGGATCAAACCGAAGTAGAGTTTGATATTGAGAAAGCCTAAGCCTTCCTCATTAAAGCATAGCGGAGGATAGCAGCTACCGAAATACTGTCTTTAATTCTTCCGTCTAATGTCATTTCTAAAGCTTCCTGAAAAGGGAGCTTTTTTATTTGCAGCTTCTCACTGTCTTCAGGTTCAGCCTCTTTTTGCACTAAATCTCTCGCTAAAAAACAAAGTGATCGTTCATCTGAAACGGAATTACTCAAATGCATCTCTTGGATTAGTTCCCAAGAAGAAGCTTCCAAACCAGTTTCTTCTTTTAATTCTCTTTTGGCGCTGTCTAAAGGGTCATCTGCCAAAGGTCCACCCCCTTCAATAATCTCCCAGCTATATTCGCCGTCAAAAGGGTAACGCTCCTGGCCAACTAAATAAATTTCCTCTTTTTCATTTAGTGCTAAGATGCCAATTGCCAAGTTTTTAAAGTGCACCTTTCCGTAGATACCTGGACCACCATTGGGATTAAGCATCTCACTATGCTGAACTTCGATCCATGGGTTTTCATAAACAATAGCTCTAGACAATTCTGTCCACTCCCCAGCTTTACGCGGAAAATCTTCCATATTCTGTATTAGTTCACAAAGAAAATTATTCGCTTCCGCTTTCTGATGCTTCCTGCGCTTTTTCTTGGGCCACTGCCTTTTCGTAACGGCGACCATAGTCTATTTTCTCGCCATTATAGCGCACTTCCTCACCATCTTCATATTCGATGGTAACCGTACGCTTTCCATTCTTTAAAAAGAACTCCCAAATACCTTGTCGTTTACCCCCAGCATAATTACCGCGACGTTGCACATTCCCATTATCATAATAATGAACATGCATCCCAGTTTCTAAGCCATTCTCATACATTCCTTCAAAACGAAGTTGACCATTACTTAAATAATAATGTCGCCACATTCCACTGCGTAATCCTTCAAAATATTCGCCTTCTTCCTTATGGTCATTAATAGTATAAAACCATTTTCCTTCTTTCATTCCATCCACATAAGGACCTTCGGCAATCACTGCACCAGTATCATTGTATTCGGTGCTCATACCATCTTCAAATCCTAAATTATATTCTTCTTCTCTTAGAGTCTCACCATTAGCATAATACCACTCCCATACTCCGTGGGCTTTACCCGCAGCATAAGTCCCTTGCTGTTCAATTTTACCATCCATAAAATAGTAGCGCCACTGGCCAATCTTGAGATCATCTTTATAGGATCCCTCAGCCTTTAATGAACCGTCTCTGTAAAAAACCTTCCACGGTCCTTGTTTTCTACCCTGCTCATCTACTATTCCTTCAAAAAGCTTTATCCCTTGATCGTATACCGTAGAAGCAATCACCTCACCTTCCGCATTATACTCGCGATGAACCCCGGTTGGCTTACCATCCTGATAAGAACCTTTAAAGCTTAATTTTCCGGTTTTAGGATCAATCTCCCTTCTAATCTCAACTTTGGCTATTTCAGATACACCTTCCTGTAATTCACCATTAATCCATTTTTCAACTTTAATGAGATTACCATTGGATTTATAATACTTCCAATAACCGTTTTTAAGATCATTGAGATAGGGACCTTCTACTTTACGCGACATATCCTTGTAAAAGCTTACCCATAGGCCTTGTTTCTGCTCTTGCTGATCGAAACGATTTACATTCTGTTTCCGGCTTAAGGCCCCATTTTTAAATGTTAACAAGGTTATTACCCTGCCATCTTTGGCATACTCAAAGCCATCGCCAAATTGTTGTCCATCCACATATGGGATTTCCTTATGGAGGATACTATCGGGGTAAAAAATCTGACTAACACCTTGCTGAACTCCTTGTTGATAAAAGTCGATTTTGTGAAGATTGCCTTCTAAATAGCTTTTACTAGGCCCGTGTTTATTGCCCTCTTTGTAATTGATAAGGGAGCTGCGTTGCCCTTCTCGGTTGTAAAATATCCACGGTCCATCTAGCTTATAGTTCTTTCGATTGCCCTCAGCCTTTAAAACACCATTGCGGTAATAACTCTTCCAATATCCATCTGGCTTACCGTTTCGCAGCATACCTTCGCTACTCACTTGGCCATTTTCGTAGAAGTACTTTGTCTCTTGCAAACTATCCCCCCTCGTTTGCGAAAACGAAGATAGGGGATATCCAATCAGGAGGATCAGAGCCAAGGTTCTTAATAACATATAATGTATTCTTTTTTTAAATCTATAATCTATAGTAGTAATAATAGGCTGTTGAAAACGGGTATAAAATCTCTTTCTTATCCTTGCTTTTTAGGGCTATCAACTCTTATCCACATTTAATTAAGGGCAAATTACAGTTTAAATGCTTCATTTACCAGCTTTAAGCAAAGGCTATTCACAATTGTTAGTAAGCCTTGTGAAGGAAAGACCTTTGAAAAATACTTTTGTTCACGGCGGTTAATAAACCTGAATTGCATGGTTGAAAGCTCGCGTGTAAAAAAGAATAAGAGCTGGGGCTAAAATCAGATATTTGCCTATACCAAAATGGAAGTGGAAAAGTCAAGCATTATTTTCGAGAACTAATTAACAAGTGATACTCGAAATAGCAAAGATGACTGTTAATTGTAAATCCTTGATTAAGAAAAGGATATAGACTTATTAAAAAATACCAACCTATGAAAATTGCCATCGGAGGAGATCATGCTGCTGTTGAAATGAAACAAGCTATTATTAGTAAACTCGAGCAAGCGGGTCATCAAGTAAAAAACTTTGGAACCGACTCTGCTGATTCTGTGGACTATCCAGATTTCGGTCATCCCGTAGCAGAGCAAGTAGAAAGTAAAGAAGCCGATTTAGGGATTGTTATTTGTGGAAGTGGCAACGGTATTAATATGACTGTTAATAAACATGCTGGTATCCGATCTGCCCTCGCCTGGAATGTTGAATTAGCAGAATTAGCTCGTCAACATAATAATGCCAATATCCTTGCGCTTCCTGCCCGTTTTATTAGTATAGAAGAAGGCTTGGCCATTGCCGAGGCTTTCTTAAAATCAGAATTTGAAGGAGGTCGTCATCAAAGACGTGTGGAAAAGATTAGTCTATAATTAGGAAGGGTAAAATTACTTCTTCCAATTGCTCCCAATTTTCAGGACTAAAGGATTGGTAGTTCTGGAGTAAGTGATACTCGCCACCACCTTTTGCTTTTGTTTTATCCAATAACTGTAAATATTCCCAATCACTTTGCTTAAAAAAGGGGTAGTCTTCAAAATTTACCCAAAAAGTATAGCCAGGAGTTTGCCGGTAATCATCTAACATATAGTTAGCATGATAGCTTAACCAGTACATGTTGGTAAATCTACCTAAGCTGTAGAGGTCGGAGCTTAAACTCTCTACCTCTTCTACCTTCTGCTTAAATACGTGTAGTGAATCGATACCAAATTTGGCATCGATATAAGCTTGTCGTTTTTCGGTCCATTCTACTTTTCCGCTAGCAATACGCTGCATGCTGAGGTACATACTAAAGGGACTAGCATTAATAAATATCGCCGTATCAATACCATTGTTAGCCATTAAAAGTGGAGTCATATAAGCACCTTGCTCTATTCCCATTAAAATGGTGTGTCGTGATTTGGCAATCTGCTTTTTCTTGCTCAGCATACTAATAAGGTTCTGCGTATTTTGAATATGCTGTCCTTTAAAATCCATGGATTTCCGACTGTAAAAAAACTGACCTTCAGCTGGAGGTTGGTAGATACAGAGGATATCATAACCCGCATCAAAAATCTCTTTATAAAGATCAGTTTTCTCAAACTCTACGGTATCTAAAGCAGGTGGTAAAAAAATGAGTAAGTTCTCCGAAACCTCCTCATGACTAGCGAGGGTGTAGGGGATGGTATCACGCAAGTATAAATCGTAATAGGACTGCTTAACTACAGGCTTATTACTAGTACAAGACGAAAGGACGAAAAGCAATAGTCCTGAAAATAAGACTAATCGTTTCAAATTTTGCACCTTTGTGCCGGTTTTGCCTAATCCTGTAGATTTAGCCATATTCATTTTTTATTTAGTTGCGATGCTTGCTGTTGGTTTTTACTTCATGCGTCGCAACAAAGATATTGATGATTATTATGTAGGCGGCCGTGGAATGAGTAGCGGACACATTGGATTGAGTGTGGTGGCTACCGATGTAGGCGGCGGTTTTAGCATTGGTTTAGGTGGATTAGGCTTCGCCATCGGAATTGCTGGCAGTTGGATGCTCTTTACAGGATTAATAGGAGCTTGGCTTTCAGCCTACTTCCTAATTCCAAAAATTTTCGGGCTGCTACGCAGCCACAAGCTTTTCACTTTCCCCGAAATTTTCTATCATTTATTTAATTCCAAAGTAGCTTTATTAGCCGCTTTAGTTAGCGCAATCGGATATATAGGCTTCACTGGCGCTCAAATTCTCGCTGGCGCGAAATTAGCAACCGCTACTTTTCCAAGTCTCGATTTGCAATCTGCCGTGTGGATTATGGGTGTAACCGCTGTGGTATATACTGTTTTTGGAGGTTTAAAAGCGGTAATTTATACCGATACCGTTCAGTGGATTATCCTAATGGCCGGTCTAATTTTTATAGGTATCCCGATGTCGTATTTCGCAGTGGGTGGTTACGATGCTATTCGCGAAACACTAGACCCCTCTTTCTTCGATATCTTTAATCTTAAATGGGTCGAGTTTTTCAATTGGGCCCTAACAATCATTCCAATTTGGTTTATTGGAATGACGCTCTACCAAAGGATTTATGCCAGTAGAGATGAGGCCACTGCAAAAAGAGCCTGGTTCCTAGCAGGTATTTTCGAATGGCCCATAATGGCATTTATGGGGGTACTATTAGGATTGTTTGCTCGGGTAGCCTTACAACAAGGCATGTTCGATAGTTTAGGCTATACCGATATAGGAAGTATCGATTCAGAAATGGGACTACCCTTACTCCTCCGCAGCATTTTACCAGTTGGCCTGATGGGCTTAATGATGTCGGCCTACTTTTCCGCAATTATGTCTACCGCTGATTCCTGCTTAATGGCGGCATCGGGAAACGTTTTAAGTGATATTATTGGACGGTATACCAAGGTTCCAGAAGAAAAACTATTGAAGTATTCGCAATGGGTTACCCTTTTTATTGGAACTTTGGCTTTGCTACTAGCCACGCAAATGACCAATGTTCTTGAACTCATGCTGGTCTCTTATAGTTTTATGGTAAGTGGCTTATTTGTACCTCTTTTGGCCGCATTGTTTTTTAAACGGAAGGATCCCAAAGCAGCCTGGTGGTCCATTATTATCGGAGGAAGTACCACCCTAGTTTTAGAGGTTCTTTTAATGAACAAATTGATCACTATTCCCTTAGAATTAAATCCAAACCTATTCGGAATTAGCGCTTCTTTAGTGGCCTATATCCTTATCTCAAAAAATGCAAAAGCATGAACTATCTTTTAATTGAAGGCAATGCAGGCGAGCATCCGGAGTTCACCAATCAAAAAATTGCAGAATTCTTATTTAAACACTTAGAGCAGTATGGCGATCCTATCGATCAAATTCAAGCTTGTTTAAATTATGTTTTTAATCCTGATAAAGGTGGTTTTGTAGCTCTAGCTTACGCTGATGATCAAGCAATTATGGGCGCTACAATTGTTAATGAAACCGGAATGAGTGGCTATATCCCAGAAAATATTTTAGTGTATATCGCCGTAGATTCGCAAACCCGAGGCCAGGGATTGGGTAAGGCGCTTATGCAGATGGCTTTAGAGCAAGCGGAGGGCAATGTGGCCCTACATGTAGAGCCTGATAACCCAGCTAAATTGCTTTACGAAAAACTCGGTTTTACTAATAAGTACCTCGAAATGCGATTCGAGCGATAAGCAATGACTGCCCTCGAACTTCGTCAACACCTACATCAGTATCCGGAACTCTCGGGAAAGGAGTATAATACCCAAGCTTTAATCTATGATTTAGTTAAAAACCTAAAACCGGATAAGCTTGAGAAAATAGGGCAAACCAGCCTTATTGCGCAGTTTGATAGTGGTGTAGAGGGCGACCATATACTTTTTAGAGCAGACTACGATGCCTTGCCTATTCAGGAAGATTTAGACTTAAAATATAAATCGCAAAAGCCTGGCGTTTCTCACAAATGTGGGCATGATGGACATACCGCAATTTTATATCGATTCCTTGAACTTCTTCAAGATGCACCTTTGCAAAAGGGTAAGCTTAGCGTTTTATTCCAGGCCTCAGAAGAAAATGGACAAGGCGCCAAAAAGGTTTTAGATGATCCTCTCTTTAAGGATTATGATTACAATTTTGCCTATGCCCTACACAATATTCCAGGCTATCCTCTAGGGGAAGTTCTGTGGCGTAATGGTAATTTTTCGGCCGGAGTAGCAAGTATCTCATTCGAATGGCAAGGATTAGAAACCCACGCCGCTCATCCTTGGGAAGGAACAAACCCAGCGCTTCTTATTTCCAATACCATCGCTAAAGTTAGAAAGCTTGAAAACCCGGAAACAAGTAATTCCAACTTTTTTCTCTGTACCCCGGTTTATGCCCATTTAGGGGATAAAGACTATGGAATTAGTCCTGGTAAAGGAGGCTTGCACTTTACCGCACGGGCTTGGCAAGGAAAGCTCTTGGAAGAGAATATTGAAGCACTAAAAGAGGAAGCCCATCACGAAAGTGAAAAAGGAGACTTAAAATTAGATATTAAACGCTTTGAGGAATTTTGGCCCATTGTAAATAGCGCTGAAGCAAATGCCGCAATTACAGAGGCCGCCAAACAGGCTAACCTATCTAAACGAGAATTGGAAACCCCTTTTTCATGGGGCGAGGATTTTGGCCTTTTCCTAAAGGATAAAAGCGGGGCTATGTTTGGCCTAGGCTCTGGTGAAGATTGCAAAGTTCTCCACCATCCCGATTATAATTTTCCCGACGAGCTAATCGAAAAAGGAGCAGGGGTATTTCTAGAAATCTATCGACAACATTGCCATGATTAACACCAGTTATATTGAAATAAGTCGTTCTGCTCTAAAATCGAACTTTGACTATATCCGCAATCGAATGTCATCCGGCACGCGGTTTTCGCATGTGGTAAAAGGCAATGCCTATGGACATGGGATAGATGTTTATACGCCCCTAGCTCACGAATTAGGAGCAGACCATTTTTCGGTTTTTGATGCTCATGAAGCCCACGAAGTTTTAAAGGCGGTAGGCACCAAGGTAGACATCCTAATAATGGGGATGATTTCAGAAGAACAGCTCGAATGGGTTATAGAAAATGAAATTGACTTCTTTGTTTTTAGCCTTCGAAGATTAGAAAGGGCCGCCGAAATTGCTCGAAAGATGAATAAGAAGGCTCGTGTTCATATTGAGCTAGAAACGGGAATGAATCGCACCGGCTTTGAAAAAGACATCTGGCCCTATCTGGCCGCTTACCTTCTGCAGAATAAAGATGCGGTCGACTTCCAGGGGCTTTGTACGCATTATGCCGGAGCCGAAAGTATCGCCAACCACCTGAGGGTAAAGGCGCAAATAAAAAACTTTAGAAAAGGAAGATCTTT
>CATMQD010000002.1 GCA_950073045.1 uncultured Flavobacteriales bacterium
AGAGTACTTCCAATCTAATAATGAAGGGGAACTTATTGATGCCATGCATAGGATGGCCACTGAATGTGATGGGCTGATCTTAAACCCAGCAGCTTATACCCATACCTCTTTGGCGCTGGGTGATGCGGTTAAGGGAATTAACTGCCCCTTAATTGAAGTACATATTTCCAATGTGTATCAAAGGGAGAACTTTCGACATAAAAGTTATATCTCATCTGCCGCAAAAGGCACAATAAGCGGTTTAGGCTTGCAGGTATATAAACTTGCTCTGCTTGCATTTATAGCAGAAGGATAATTGCAAAGCTCCCGGCAGATTAGAATCTATTTGTATTTTAGAAGGGAATTCTAAAACCTCTAAAATGATACTTACAACAACCGAATCAGTTCCTAATCGAGAAATTGGTGAAATACTTGGAATTGCACGCGGTAGCACCGTTCGAGCACGAAATATTGGTCGCGATATTTTCGCTGGATTGAAAAACATCGTAGGGGGGGAAATAGAGGAGTACACCAAATTACAAGCTCATGCCCGCGAACAGGCGATGCAAAGATTACAACAAGATGCAGAGCGCATGGGAGCAGATGCTGTGGTAAATATTCGTTTAACTACCGCCATGGTAATGCAAGGGGCTGCCGAAATTCTTGCTTACGGTACAGCGGTAAAATTGAAGTAATATGAATCCTGAGCTCTGGCCAATTTATATAAATGTTGGTATTTGGTTAATATTACTTATATTAATCATCTACTTGATTTTCCGAAGGTTAAGGATTCGAGATCAAGAGAACTTTGAGAAGCGCGATAATTAAATCTCCTACTAAATACCACTCTATTGAAGTTTGAATTCCGCATTACCTTAATCTACGTCCTGCTTGGGGTAAGCTGGATTTTATTCTCGGATATGGCGGTAGAGCGCCTGGTGGAGTCGGAATCGGTACAGGCTAATCTTCAAACTTATAAAGGTTGGTTTTATGTGCTTACCACGGCTTTAATCTTCTTTTTCTTTATGCGCCGGCATTTGGAAAAGTTGCGGGTAACTGAATTAGAGTTAGCCCAACATAAAGAGAGTTTGGAGGAAAAAGTACAATCGCAAACTCGCACACTCGACAAAGCGCTAAAGGATATTAATGATCGGCACAATACTCTGCAGGAAAAAAATCAGGTGATTCACCAGAAAAACCTAGAGTTGGAAAAAGCGATGCAGGAGCTCAAGGAAGCGCAAGTGAATTTAATGCGTACCGAAAAGCTTTCTTCTTTGGGAATGTTAACCCGCGGTCTTTCTCATGAGATAAACAATCCCCTAAATTATATTTCTGGTGGTTTGGTGGGTTTGGAAGATCAAAATGTGGGTGATATTAATCCCGAAACCAAGCTTTCGATGGAGAGTATTCGCATTGGCTTAAATCGTGTATCTCGAATTATCCGCAGTTTAAACTTAATGAGTGCTCCGGCGGGACCTAATGATGACCATTGCGATCCGAGTAAAGTGATGGATGATGTTTTGGAAGCATTAAGCTCGGAGTTCACCCAAAAGGAAGTCAAACTCTTGAACGAGTTAAATTGTAATTGCTATTCGATAAATGCCAATGATGCCGAGCTCTACCAAGTGTTTTACAATATTTTAAAGAATGCCTTTCAGGCAGTACCCGACCAAGATGGCGAGATTCAAATAAAGGCTAGTCAAGGGGAGAGAGGATGCCGCTTTAGCATAATTGATAATGGTGAAGGCATTCAAAAGGTAGATTTACCTCGGGTAACCGATCCGTTTTTTACTACCCGAGAAGCAGGGCAGGGGGAAGGTTTAGGTTTATCCATCGCCTTTACCATTTTACAAAAGCATAAAGCTGAAATGATAATTCATTCTGAGCCTAATTCGGGAACCGAAGTAATTGTTGAAATTCCTAAATAATAAGCATGCCTTTAATTCTATACGTAGACGATGAGGAAGTGAATCTGCTTCTTTTTAAGCTGAATTTTAAAAAGCATTTTGAGGTACAGACTGCAAGCAATGGGGCCGAAGCCTTAGAAATGCTAGAAGGTGGCCTACAGCCAGATATCGTAATTAGTGATATGAAAATGCCGGGCATGAATGGGGTAAGCTTTTTAAAGAAAGCCAAAACCCTTCTGCCTCACACTCCATTTTACATTTTAACTGGATTTGAAATCATCACCGAAATTCAAGAGGCTTTAAATGCGGGTCTTATCCAATCTTATCTGCGAAAGCCATTTGAGCGCGATAAACTTATTGAAGAGTTTAATGCCGCTTTGCAAGCAAAATCAGAATAATGGAAGAGGTATTTAAGAAGAAACTCAATTTTAAAGAAGAAGAGAAGCTATTTATAGCTGGTACTCCAAAAGAGCTCAAACCCGAATTAAAGTGGTTAGAGGAGCTAGGTACTCCAGATATTCCCGGAAAAATAGACTTAGCCTTAGTTTTTGTGCAAAAACAAAAGGAGCTCGATCAATGGATTGATAAGCTAGCTCCTAAATTGAATGGTGATGCCAAGCTTTGGTTCGCCTATCCCAAAAAGAGTAGTAAAAACTACAGCAGTGAAATTACCCGCGATTCGGGCTGGACGAAAATAGGTGAATACAATATGGAGCCGGTACGACAAATTGCTTTAAATGAAGATTGGTCTGCCTTGCGCTTCCGCAAACTGGAATACATTAAAACCTTAAAGCGAAGGGATAGCATGCGCCTTACTAAGAAGTAGGATTATTCCTTTACCACCTTCACTACAAAACCATCAGCCCAAATCCAGTATACCCCGGGTTCAAACGAAGTTAGATCGATAGATTCGCCATTGATGTCCATCAGGCTGCGACCTTGTGCATCGATGAGCTTGCCGGCCTTAATTGGACGACTAAAATAAAGCTCCTTCTTAGTGGGATTGGGATAAACTTCAAATCCTTCAATTCCGGTTTCCCCTAAATTAAAATCACTTAGAAATACACAGTCGGAGGTATCGGTGCAATTACCTTGACTTATGATTACGGCAAAATTCCCGGGATAGGGACTAGTAAGCATTTGATTAGTATCACCTACTAGTATCTGTTGATTATCACAATCGAACCATTGATATTGAGCATTATTGGCTAAGGCCATCGCTACATTTCCAGAGATAGTAAAAGAAATGGCGGTATTAACTGTATCAATTTGCAAATTGGTAATAAGTATCGAATCGCAGCCACTTGCTGATTGTAGCGTGTCAATGTATTGTCCGCTTTGATTAACGATAGTTCCGCCTGGTAATTGGTATTGAGAACAAGCCGTAATACTAAGGGTATCCATTATCTGTGGTAGTACTACTAAATCCAAGCTAATCAAAGAATCACAGCCATTGGCGGCACTAAGAGTAGTTTGATAAATACCACTACTATCTAGGTTTAGGCCATTAAAGTTTAGGCTTTCGCCGAAGCATAGGGTATCGCGAATTAGAGTTGAAATAACATTGCAAATACTGTCCATGAAATAAACCGATCCAGCTCCAGCTACATAATTTAGATTTAAAGAATCCTCATCATCATTTGGAGCTCCCACTATTAAAGCACCATTATGATAGGCCAAGTCGTAGCCAAAACTATCGAATGTGCTTAAAGGAATAATTCGGTCCTGAGGAAGAATAATTTGTCGAAATTCAAAACTATCAACCGCTGTATTGTATTGAAACCAATAAACACCACCAGCAGAAGCCATTGCATTCGCTTGATTGGCATCATGGTCTTCATTTGGGACTCCGATAAAAAGGTTGGGCCAATTTAAAACAAGAGCATCACCGAAATTATCATTATCTAAAGGCTGGGGCTGGTGAATTATCTGCTTAAGCTGATGACCGTTTTGATTTAAAGTTAAATGGAAAACTGCACCCGGAGCAGAAAGGGTATCATAACTATAGTCGCGATTGGAGATAATTAAATTACTATCCTCCCAAGCAATGGCAGCACCAAGAGTGCCTCCACCCTGAAAGATAGTGTCGGTAATGTGAAGGTTTTGGTTCCAATTTCCGAGACTGTTTTCTTTAAAGCGATAAATAGCACCATAGTAACCTAAAAGTTGACCGGCAGGGGTGAGCCATTCTTCAGGTGCAGACACAAGTATTTCATCACCTTGCAAGGCCACATCCATTCCGAAATGGCCACTGCTGCTTACAGAGGCGCTCAGTTTTTCGGCGAATGCCCAATTACCATTCTGATATTTATAAACATAAGCAGAGCCAGAATTTGTTAAACTATTTTGATTTAAGGAGTCGCTGGGATTTCTTTCAGCGCCAATTACAATAGTATTGCCATTAATAGCTACTGAACATCCAAACCTAGAGTTGTTTGCGGTGTCGTTCGAAATCAATCTTTGACTATGAACCCAGCGATCATTTTGTAAAGTAAAAACATGAGCAGCTCCATTGGCTGGAAAACCAACATATTCGCCACGAGCACCAATAACTAGCGTAGAATCCTGCACGGCCATAGACCAACCGAATTGGGCTAAATGATTACGATTACTGGACTGTAGCTTTTGATGAAAAGACCATGCGCCGAAGGAGTTTTTCTTATAAACCATTACAAACCCCGCATTGGAAATCGGATTTGCGTCGGCAGTGTCATACGGAGATTGTGGTGCACTCATAAATGCAAAACTGTCGGTTAAGGCTAAACTGTGACCTAAGCGAGCAAAAACTGTTCGGGTGCCAGGATCACTAAATTTTTGCTTGCCATTAAAGGACTGAGCAAGTAGGAGATTAACAGCAAGGCAGAGTAGTAGTGTACTTAAGTGACGCAAAATGATGTATTTGTCTTTAAATATAGTGCATAAACGCTTTCAGCCGAAAGGCAAAAAAAATCCCGACCCCCATTAAAGGAAGGCCGGGATTGGTATTTTTAAATTGGGCTATTTAAGCTTACTTCTTAAGGATCTGTAAGTTTCCAGCCTCAGATACTAAGCTGTAAATACCTCTTGGTAGTTCGCTAAGGTTGGCTTCAAAACCATTTACCTCCATTACAAACTGTCCATTAAGGTTGTACAGTTTACCAGCTTTAACTTCTTGAGTAAAGCGAACCATGCCATTGCTTGGATTTGGATAAGCTTGTAAAGTGAAAGCACGCTCTTCTTCATCTAAACCGATGGTTCCACCGATGGCGTATAAAGATAAAGTTCCCGAAACCTCATTGGCGATAGCTAACATCATTTCACCATTAGGGCTCTTATCTGCAGAAATAAACTTAATATCTTCTGGACCAAGATCACCGGCGTTGATATCATCAGCATCAACAGTGAAATCGCGGTAAAGGAAATAGCTGATGAAGCTTGGATTAGTAGGATCGGTGATATCATAAACCATAATTCCACCCATACGCTCTAATCCAATAAAGGCAATAGTAAATCCGTTAATCTCGGCGATTTCGATCGCTTCGGGCTCAGATGCTTTATCATCAGAACGAGACTTTTGGGAGTCGTTATCGTCGTTATTCGAGTTAAACTCATTAGGGTAAAGACTAAATAGAGTTTGGGCAAACTGATCTTCACTATCCCAAACTAGGTTTAGGTTTTCATCCCAAATAGAGAAACCGCGACCACCGTAAGAGTAAATCTCATCATAGTCTCCATCGCCATCAGTATCCCCTAAAGTAGTGGTGATGTTTAAGCGACCAAGGCTATCTTCCATTTGCAGGTTAGCCGCATTTGGGAAGGCCGTTGGGTCTAAATCTAAATCTTCTACGCGTTCTTCTTCACTCCAAGCATCGTAATCGCGTGCATCACCTTCATTAGCTGTGGCGATATATACATTTCCGTTCACTTCAAATGCTTTAATGGCATCAGGCTGATACATACCAAACACAGGCCAGTTGCGAATATCAACCGCCGATGAACGGTTAGAGGCATCCATTTTATTATTACCGGTAGAGTAATCTTTAAAACCTAAAGCGCCTAAAGCGCTAATGCTGTTGTTGCCAAGATCGATTACCGCCATGGCGTTGTTTTCCTGGCAAACCACAAAGGCTTTGCTGTTATCTGGGGCTACCGCGATGTATTCGGGCTCTAAGTTTTGCGATAAACGTGGTTGTGTGCCTTCGATGGTAATATTGTCGATTTGCCAACGAGCAGCATTTCCTGCACCTGGAGATCCTTGGTAAAGAAAAGCCACACTTACACTTTGCTCTAAATAACTATCTAAGCTGTAACGACCAGAATTGGTGTCGGTATTACTTCCTGGAGAAAGCACAAAGTTCATGGTAATAGTATCCCAGCTTGCAGTGCTTGGATCCATAGAGTTAGAAGGATCGTAATCGGTAGAGATTAATACGTCTAAAGAACCACCGCTAAAACCTCGAGTGCTTTCAAAGCTTAGGTAAGCGGAATCTAATCCAGTTAATAATTCTGGATAGGTGATTAACCAAGACTCCGAAGGACCACTAGCGCTAAAGGCATTGGCCTCGGCAAAGTGATCGCCACTGAAATCATCGTAATACCAAGCGGCATCACCGGCAGTATTAAACACAATTACATTGTCTAGAGAGTCGGTAGTGTTTTCGAAATCCTCCATATAGTCGGCAACGGGACCGAAATTACGGATGTTGGGATCGTAGTTCGCATCAAACTGAGTGAAGTCGAGGGTAGTTACATCGCTTTGGCTAAGATTTGGAATGCCACCACTAATGTCGATAATCGATACGCTGCCCATAGGATCGGCGCTGTAATCATCATCTGGCTCTCCTTCATTAGCCGAAAGAACTTTCATACCATCATGGGTGAAAGTTACCATGTCGGGTAATACACCTACTTCCACATCAGCTACATAGGCTAGGGTAGAATCGAAGAATACAATATGACCGTTTTGATCAAAATCATTGGCCTCTACCGCCACCGCTAAATAGCCATTCATATAGGCTACCGAATTAGCGGCATCACCATAGGTAGTAATGTCGATGGAATCGGTTTTTACGATATTGGTCGGATTTGAAATATCGAACACATCGATATGATCGCTAAATCCATTAACCGCATAAAGTACTTGGCCACTGGCATTGTAGGCCACGATTTCCATAGCACCTTCGTCGAATTGACCGCTTTTATAGCTAGCCAAATAACTAAGGTCTACTAAGTTTTGAGCTTGCATTAAGAAGCCGGAAAGTAGTAGGAAAAAGAGTGTAGTCGTTCTTTTCATAAGAATTCGAATTATTTGGTTTCAAAATTCTTAAGTGAATGCTCCCTTGATTTTTCCTTAATATTAAGTCTAGTTGAAGCTTAGTGAGATAAGTTTAAATTTTAGTTAAGCCTTATTTAACCTAGAACAAATGCTCTAATTCAGGAATCTATCCCGGCAATCATATTTAATTTTAATTGATAATCACCTTTAACTTTATTGTTTCGCCAACTTGATTCTGCCAAAGAACGAAGTAGAAGCCTGGTTTTAGGCCAGAAACTTTAAGGGAACTGGAATTTATACTTTCAATTTGAGCTTTTACCACTTGACCATTAAAACTGAAAATAGAAACAGTTTCTGGCTTTAACTGGAATCCCTCAGCACTTAGCATAAATAGCCCTTTTGAGGGATTGGGATATAGATTTAGTTCTTGTTTTCGATGTTCTTCTGGGAGACTCACATTCGCATTGCACTGTCCACCGAGCATATTAATCCTTAAATCGTCGATTCCCAATATACCTCGGCCTTGGGCTGAATAGGTTTCAATTCCCAAGTAATAATTCCCAGCTTTTGAAATATGGAAAGTATCGCTAAACCATTGATAAGTTGAGTCCCAACGCCTACCAAAATCATTAATTAGTTGAGGCGTGCTAAAAACGTCAGAGCTGTCTATGATCACTCTAAAAGAAACAGCGGAGCTCGAGTCCAATCGATCATTAGTATGACGAAACCTAATCTCGTAAATTCCGTCCCTCAACTGCAGGCAAGGCGAGGAAAGTATCCAATTGGCAGGTGGAGGGCTAAATTGGACAATTGCGGCCCCTGAATTCCCAATTGAACCTTGATTTAAAATACTATCAGCATCAATTGCGATATCCCAACCATTATTATCAAGCCAATCTTTTTCTGCTCCCCATCGCAGGACAGAACTGGAGTAAGTCTTAGTCTTGTCAAAATCTTCTTCAAAGCAAGAATTGGAATCTAGAATCTTAAACGAATTGGGAAGTGCAGTAATGGTATCGATTACTGTTAAGCTACCATTTGGACTGGGAATTTGATAATAATAACGCAAATAGTAAGCTTGAGAACTCCAAGGAAATTTATAGATTTTGAAGTTGCTTTTCGACCTACAGACACTGGGGCTTGGAAGATAAAAGGTATCCTGTTTAAGCAAGGATCCTAGCGCCGTGCTCGTTTGGAAAATGAGGGGTATGGAATCACTAAGCAAATTTTGGCCATTATAGCTTCCACTTAAAACGGCGATTAGGGTATCTAGTTTGCAATTTTTGGTATTTAGATTTAGGGTGCCCGCTTGTAATTGTAAATTAAACTCAGGGTATTTACTGGTATCCAATTGGTAAACCGGCATACTATCTAAAACTGCTTCCGCCGCTTTGCGCTGAAGGTAATTGGCCCAATTGGTGTTTAATCCTGCGGTATAGCTAATTCCTACTGGCGACTTCCCGGTGATGCTAGCATAATGTGTGCATGCAGCGAGATAGGAGCCCATAAGGTTGGGGTGACTATTATCGCCAGTGTGCAGTATTAAATTACTGGTATCTGCTAAGGCTATCCGCCAAGATTCACCAACTGGACTGGTAGATCCCTTTATCTCCTTTGCCATTTTAATATAGCGACTTTTCAAGGTGTCTTGCATGTGATCGAAGTCGTTGAAATTCACACTGCAATGCACATTATTCTGATCACATTGTTGCCCTCCAAAACGTCGCCCCCAAGTCATAAAGAGGAGAACTTTGGAGCAGTCGTTCTGCTGGGCGGCATAAGACTCTAATACCCTAAGCGCCGGTAGGGTAAGGGTATTAAAGTAGTGGTCTATTGTGGGTACTTGCGACTGTTCCTGAACAATAAAGTATTTCCAGGCCCTTTCTTGAATTTTAGCAAGGTGACTAGGATTGTTTATATGAGATTGAATGGTAAAGCCGCCTTGGGTCATGCTTTCTACATAAAAGGTATCGCCAGCAGATTTGGAGAGCATGTCGAAAAGGGCTGGCAAATTATTTCCGGCTGTATAACTGTTGCCTAAAAAGAGAACCGAGTCAGTTTGGGCTGAAACCAGAAAAGCGCTGCACCACAGGAGAATGATTAAGGGATATTTCATTTTAGATCATTAATTAGGTTTTAAAGGATAAGCCTTGGCATTAGCTCCAGTAAACAGACTCACTAAACGATATTCTGCATCAAGTGAAGAGGCTTCATTATCATCTGCTGCTTCTGGTTCAATTTTAAGCAATATCCCACCGGCGATATAATCTGAACTCTCAACCGCTAAGAAACTGGAATCTACCGCTACACCTAAAAGTTGAAATTTATCACCTTGTTTTAATTCTCCTTTTAGATAAATGTACTGGCCGAGATATTTTTCAGGATCCTTAAGCGAACTGAGGGTGTCTTGTTTTAAGATCTTCTTTTCAAAAAATCCTGATTGATCGATCATTTGCAAAACCTTGGTTTCTTTAGAGTAGTCGAGATCTATTAAATCGATTAAGGCTTGAGCTTTATCGGGCGATTTTAGATGGTACATCTCCGCAATAGCGTAGCCAATATAATAGGCTAAGTCACGGGTGTCGAACTCGTTGGGGGCATTGCTCCACAGCCATTCGTAGAGTTTTTCTTCAAACATCTCGGCTTCGAACTTTTTCTTTACAGCAGGATGAGCTTTGCCATAATTTATAGCGGGTACTGGTGAAGCTTTGCCAGTAACTTGTACCGCTAAATATTCTGCAATACCCTCATAAAAGGAGATGAACAACAAACTCTGAGGCATTGCTTTTTGCTGCGTATGCACAAACTCATGTATGTTTAGAAATACTAAGTTCTGGATTGGCTCAGTGGCAAAATAGTTTTCCAACCAAGCTTTAGTTCTACCTTCAAATTCCGATAGGTCAATGTTACTATCGCCCATGGCTAATTCGCCGCCAATTAAAACCTTGTTACCCTGGGTAGTCCCATTGGTCCGCATGGCTCCGATGGTAAAGTAAATATCCGCTGGTTTCAACTTAGGATAGAGCATTTGCAAATCGCGAATACCTTTATTGAGTTCAGTTTCCAATTGCGGAGCTTTTAGAGTGTTAGGCCGAATTGAGTTCCAAAATTTAGGATAGCGATTGATGAGCTCGATGTATTCTGCCGCTTGGTAATTCCGTACTTCTCGTATTTTATCTAAACCAATACTAGCCCGACTGAGATAGAGGGAGTCCAAGATGGCAATTTGTTTTAGGCTGTCACTTTCGGTCACAATCAAATCAAAAGCCTCCCAAAAGTGGAGGATGTCGGTTGAATGCACCTTGCTATTACTTTGGCCTATTAAATTATTCGCAATCAACAGTGCTAAGAAGCTGTAAAATAGTTTAGAGATTATTTGGGGTGTTCGTCCTGCTTTCTGTCGGAGGAAGTAAATGAAGGTATAAGCTATAAGTTGCATCTTGAAATCGAATTCATGATTTTCCTAAAGTATAGATAAAAACTGATAGCTCAGTTCATTAGCTTTTTAGAGGTTCTAACCTTTCGCAATTTTTAACCAATCCCCTTTTCAGAGAATCCTTTCTTTGCAGAAAATCACCAATCATGCGAAATATATTTACAGTTCTAATTCTGGGCCTCGGTTTTAGCTTAAGTGCACAGTTTCACAGTTTAACCATGCCAAAGGCTAGTCCCGAAGCAAGTCTGCGCCAGCAAGTTGGGGTTACTTTTGTTGAGATAAACTATCACAGTCCAGCCAGTCGAGGACGTAATGTTTGGACTAATAGTCGAGTGATACCTCAAAATGCGGAGCCCATTCCTTGGCGAGCAGGAGCGAATATGAATACCACTATCAGTTTTGATTCTGACGTGGAAATTAATGGCCAGGCTTTAGCAGCTGGTTCTTATGGTTTTCATATAATTCCCAATGGTCATAGTCATACCCTGCTTTTTGCTCAGCCAGATAATTTATGGGGTAGTTATTATTTAGATGTAGAAAATCAGGTGGTTTTAAAGGTTGAAGTACAGGATACTAGCAGCGCTTTTAATGAATACTTGAATTATGTTGTAATTGACCGAGATCAAAATAGTGCGGTGTTTGCCTTAAAGTGGGAAGATCGAATGATCCCGTTCACCGTTTCTGTGGATCTTAATAAAACAACGGTTGAAAAATGGCGCTACGAATTAAACGGCGAAAACACCTATCAATGGGAAGCCTGGAATGATGCCGCTGCTTGGTGCCTTCGCAATAACACCAACTTAGACGAAGCCTTAGGATGGGTTAATCGTTCTATTAATGGGGGCTATGGAGGTTTCGCAGGACATCTAAGTTTTAGAAACCTTTCTACAAAATTGGAGATTTTAGATGCTTTGGCGAAGCATGATGAATTAGCTGAAAACCTAGAACTCTTGCAAGATATGAGCTTTGATGCTGATGATGCCCATTATATGGGGGCCACTCTTTTAAAGTTAAAACAAGATAAATCCACGGTTAAACTAATGGAGAAAGGTTTAGCCGATAACCCTGGTGATTGGGGAATGTACCTTTATTTGGGAATTGCTCACTATTATCTTGGGGCAGAAGACGCTCGTGACGAAGCATTAGAGTCTTGTTCCGAAAATTGTCCGGAGGGTTTTAAGCCTCGATTGAAAGCAATTCAAAAGCAAATGGAGAATGGGGAATATGAATATCCGCAGCGGAAAGCTTAAGATTATTGTTTTTGTTTTACTCTTCCCACTATCTATCTGGGGGCAAGACTTAATTGGTAGTTTCCGTGAGTACCATGAAGGGATTTCCACCTCTGTTGTTCGGTATCAATTTTTTTCAGACAGCAGTTTCATTTACGAGCTTAAAGATGATGTGGGTGCTTATTACGGCAGAGGTGAATTTCATCAAAGCAATGATTCCCTTCGCCTTGAATTTAATAGGATTCCTGCCGAGTATAAAAAGCGCTCTATAATTAGTAAGTCGGGAAAGGATAGTCTTAGCCACTTAAGTTTGCTAAATCCTTTAAATCGAAAAAGGCCTTGGTCTTATAAGTATCAGATTTTTAGCGGAAATGATATGCTTCGCCGAGGTGAGGCAGACCAATTTGGCAGGATTAGTTTTAAACTGCAAGAGGGAGAGTATTTAAGACTATGGACTGATGGGCAGGAGTCAACTTTAATCTCAAGTGAAGAGTTTAAAATGGATTGGTCTGAGACCGATTCTGTGCAGGAGATTGTAATTCTAGATTCTGGCTTAAAGAGTTCCGTGGTTTACCTCGAGGATATAATTCATGTTTATGCCATTCGTAAGTCTAGGCATGGCTTTCGCCTGAAACAAAATGGAAGTTGGATCGAATACCGTGCAAAGGAATAATTGCCTGCTACTTCATCGGAGTGCATACCTCAATTAAAAATCCATTTAGATCTAGGAGGTAGGCCACTTTTTGTCCCCAAGGCTTTTCCTTTAAGGGTTCAAACTCTTCCGCTCCAGCGGCAGTGGCTTTAGCTAAATCAGCTTCAATATTTTCGGTGCTAAAAGCAAGCTCAATTCCAAATGGCGATTTACCCTTTTGGGCCTTTTGATAGGAGGCTTTAAAATTAGATTCCCCTAGGCTATGTTTAGCAAAGGCCAAAGTGGTAGCGCCACTTATAAGCTCACCATAATCGCCTTCGGGACTCATAAACTTAATCTCAAAGCCAAAAGCTTCTTTATAGAATTGAAGGCTGAGGCTAACATTTTCAACGTAAAGGATGGTATAAGCAAATAGCATGGTTAATGTTTTTTCTTTTATAATAGCTCCTCGAATTTAAATGATAGGAGCCTGATAGAGGAAGGCTTCAAAAAAAAAAAAAACACCCCTCACATAATGCAAGGGGTGCTAATCTTATAATAACTAAGACCTAGGGTCTTTTAAAGCCTAATAATAACGCTTACGACGTACTTCAGCGATGTATTTACTTAAGCGGATAACCTGACGGCTGTATCCATACTCATTATCGTACCAAACATAAAGCGTCATGTTTTTGCCATTAGCATCAACAATGGTAGCAGGGCTATCGAAGATAGATGGGCAAGATTCACCAACGATATCGCTAGATACTAATTCGTTGCTCATGCTATAACGAATCTGCTCAACTAAATCGCCTTTAAGAGCTGCTTTACGCATTACTTCGTTTACACCTGCTAAGTCGGTAGCGTTTTTAACTTCTAAGTTTAAAATTGCTAAGGAACCATTAGGAACAGGAACACGAATAGCATTAGAAGTTAATTTACCTTCCATTACTGGTAGTGCTTTGGCAACTGCTTTTCCAGCACCAGTTTCGGTAATAACCATGTTTAAGGCAGCAGCACGACCACGACGGTATTTCTTGTGCATATTATCTACCAAGTTCTGGTCATTAGTATAGGCATGCACCGTTTCGATATGACCACGCTCTACGCCGAAAGCATCTTCGATAACTTTCAATACTGGAGTAATCGCATTGGTAGTACAGCTTGCCGCTGAGAAGATATCTACTTCTTTAGGATCGTAATCGGTTTGGTTAACACCGTGTACGATATTGGGAACGCCTTTACCAGGAGCGGTTAATAATACTTTGGCAGCACCTTTAGCTTTAAGGTGACGGGCTAAAGCCTGATCATCGCGGAAAGCACCGGTATTATCAATAATTAAGGCATCGTTAATTCCATAAGCGGTATAGTCGATGTCTTCTGGAGCGCTTGCGCTGATAAATTTAATTTGACGACCATTAATTATAAGGGCCATGTTTTCTACATCCGCTTCAACGGTTCCTGGGAAGTCACCGTGTACGGAATCTACTCTTAAGTTAGAGGCTCTTTTTTCTAAGCTCTCTGGAGTTTCACCGCGGCTAACTACGGCGCGTAAACGCAATTGCTCACCCATGCCTTCTTGCGCCATCAATTCGCGCGCTACTAAACGACCAATACGACCGAAACCATAAAGAACAACGTCCTTAGGGTTTGTGCGCTGCATGTTGTTGGGACCGATAAAGTCTTTCAACTTATCCATTAAGAATACGGTCTCGTTGGCATAATCATTACCTTCTTTTAACCATTCGCTAGCTAAGCGACCAATGTCCATACGAGCCGGAGCAAGGTCTAATTTTACTAACTCGTCTAGTAGACTTACAGTGTCGGAAATGGTAATGTTTTGTCCAACAAAATTGCGAGCATAGGAGTGCAGATTCAATACTTCACTTGGACGTTGGTCCACTAGAGTATTGCGGAAAAGAACGGTTTCAATGCCTTTATCTAAATAAAGATCATTGATGTTCTTAATAAATTGCACGGCCAGCTTTTCTTGCTGGATCCTTTGAGCAACAGAATCTTGATAATTGTTTGTCTGCGCCATTTTAGCGGTTTTAGAGAGGGATTAAAAACGCCGCAAATGTAGGTATTTAAGCTTATTTGCAGACTATCATTGTTCTGGCTTTTACAGACTTGAATCCCCTAAGCTTAGTGTTAAAAGTACCTTTAGTAGATTCCTTGTTGGTTGGCCCAATTACGATACTTGGCACCATTAATATTATGCTGCCTTAAAGTACGTGCAAAGGCGTGATAACCTGGTCGATCAGGATCAGCACACATATAAATATAGCTGTGGTTTTCGGCTTTTAATACGGCATCAATACTGCGGGGATCGGGAATACGAATCGGCCCTGGAGGTAAACCTTCGTATTTATAGGTATTGTACTTAGAGTCGATGGATAGATTTTTAGTGTAAACCCTGCGCACTTCAATATTGGGATCTTCCTGTTTCATGGCGAAGATTACCGTGGGATCGGATTGCAGTTTTATATTTTTTTCTAATCGGTTTATATACAGCCCTGCTACTCTGGGCATTTCACTGGGCTTGGAGGTTTCACTCTCTACGATACTGGCCAGTGTAATTACCTCGTGTCGGTTTAAACCACTTTCATCTAAAAGAGATTGACGTTTTCCCCAAAATTTCTCCGATTCTTGAAGCATTCTTTGCACAAAATCTTTGGGGGAGGTATTCCAATAGAACTCATAGGTGTTTGCGAGGAAAAATCCCGGCAGCTCTTCACGACTAATTTTAAAGTCTTCCAAAATTTCAGGGCCTTCTAAATAGTTTAAAAACTCTAAGGAATCCGGCTCCAAGTCGCGCGCAGCTTGTCCGGCCAAACCTTTGAGGTCCATTGCCATATTTAGCGTAAGTCGCACAGGCTCTTGAATTCCCGCGCGGAGGCGATTCACTAAAGTATTATTATTCATTCCCGGCTCAAGGGCATAACGACCAGGCTTTAGAGATTTACCAAGCTCCTTGGCTTCTGCTAAAATTTTAAATGATTCTGGGTTTTCGAGTAAGGTATCGAGCCGAAAGGCTACACGCTCTAAATCATCTTCGGGGGCCACAAAGAAATACTGAGTTTGGCCAAAGTCTCGAACATTAGGCTGTAATGCAATGCTGTAAAATTTATAGATCAAATAAACGCCCAATGATAAAATGAGGGTTAAGAAGATGAGTAGCGGTTTTTTCATTGAAAGAAGTTCTGATAAAGGTTTTGCGCTTGTTGGTTGTTCGGGTCGAGGCGCAAGATAGCAAGCACCGCCTTTTTTAAAGTTTCCGCATCCTCTTTTTGCATGGCCCAACGACCTAAATTTTGCCAAGCTAATAGGTAGTCAGGATAATGTTCTATGCATTGCTCTAAATAAGGACCGGCCTCCTCAATACGACCTTGCTGAAGATATAGGAAGGCCAAATTGTTTAAGGCCTCTTTATGATAGCTTTCCTCTGCTAAAACCTCCTTCCATAGCGATTCAGCACGGCTAATTTGCTTTTGCTGATAAAGTAAAGACGCAAATTTGTTTTTAAAATCGCCAATAAAGGGAGCAAGTTCTACCGCCCGCTCATAAAGTGCTAAAGCACTTTGAACTTCCCCCTTCATTTTATAGGCTTCCGCTAAGCGATAGGCTGTCCATGCATCTTTATTACTATAATCGCGTTTATTTAAATTTTGCATTAATCGCTCCAAGCCATATTGCGAAGCAAAGTGATATAACTGCTCATAATCTTGGGCGAGGTAGAAATAATAGGTCCAGAGGTAGATCCGCTCGGGATAATTTTTAGCTACTTGATTCAGAAAGGTGGCTGCGCTATCTAAAAGGTAATTCCTTGCTCCAAAACGCTCATATTGTTGTAAGTAGGCCAAGGCCTTGTCGCGGGCTGAAGGTTGCTCATCATTAATAGACTTCAATTCAATAAATACCCCCTTTTCCTCCAAGGCATCAGCAATTTGCTGGGGTTTACGGATATAGTGATCGTGAACGGTAACGTGCGGAATATCACTAGCCTGGGAAGGAGGCATGTGACATTTTACGCAATTGTCGTTTTCGAGCGCTCTCGCTTCAGCGGAAGCGGAACATAAAACCTGGGTGCTTTGGCCATGACAATTGGTGCAGCTAAGGTTGAAGTTTTGCAAATTGGTTTCCTTTACCGAAAGGTGAGGATTATGGCAAGAAGTACAAGTATATTGTTCGGGCGCCGATTGGTAGCATTTACTCAGCTTAAAGCGATCGGCATGAGAGGCCATAATAAAGCGATCTTCGGAATCTGAATAGCGGGGTAAGAAAACCTGCATCACCTCTTTTAATTCCATGCCCGGCTTAAAATCAAAAAAGCTTTTGCCTGGCTTTAAAACAGCATTTCCTTGGAGGTGACAACGTTGGCAAATTTCAAATTGCAGCTGGGCGCTGAGGCGTTTGGGATTAACAATACTGCGATCGGCCATTTTGGAGGTGTCGGTAATTTCACCACGGCTAATTTTAGCGACATGGGCTTCACCTGGACCGTGGCAGCGCTCGCAGTTTATCCCCTCGGGTATCGATTTAAATTTATTGCTACTCCCCATCACAAATTCGGTGGGCATCGCATTGTGGCATGACATACACTCGAGGCCAATTATCCGTGAAAAGCGACTATTGTTGCCATCTTCAAAACCAGGTGGGAAATCGAGTTTTTGCTCTTGGGCATACCAGGTAAAAGGTGCCTGGTGGAAATAAGAGTTTTCTTCGAGGAGGTGAGAGTTCGTATGCTGGCCGCTACCAATTACATAATCGATTATCTTAACTAATTGATGGGTGGTGTCGCCATCTTCTATACGAAACTCCTTGAGGTAGAGTTGATTGTTCTCCCAAAAAGGTTGATAGTAATAGTCCAAATATTCATCATAAAGCAAACTATGGCCATCAATATCTGCAATGCTTTTTAGGGTATCCGCTTTCGCGAGAGATTGCCCCATACCCGTTTGGGAAAATGTTTGGTGAATTCCGGCATGGCAGGTCATACAGGTTTGCATACCTACATAGCCCACGGTATCATGATGATTAAGCCAGGCGAGTTCTTCTTTTTCCGCGCTAGAGCTGAGCTTATTAGGCTTTTCATCACATTGAATAGCCAGGCTTCCAATTAGGAAAAGAATGGCAACTAAGACCAGGCTTTTTCTCATAAATCCTCCTTCAAGAGTTGAAACAAACATTCATCTACAAAGGAATCGCCTTGACGATACCATTGTTTACGCTCGCCGTATTTTTTAAAACCTACTTTTTCAAAGAGCGCTATACTGGCCTCATTATTTAGGGCAATGCCAGCATAAACCTGTCTGAGGTTAAAACTTTGAAATAGGTAGTCTATAAATAGTTTGAGTGCCTTTTGCGCATAACCTTTTCCAGATTCACTTTGCTTGCCAATTAGGATCCCGATTCCCCCTCGCAAATGGTCGGCATCGAAGTCAAAACAATCTACTAGGCCTATGCTTTCGTCGTCTTTGCAGATTACCAATCGCAGCTGTCCACTTTGGTAGGGACTTTCACCGGCTTGCTTTAAATATTGCTTTAGGAGATATTGGCTATGGGGCATCCTTTGCTGGGAGGCAGACCAAAAAGCAGGATCGTTTTCCCAAGCGAGTAATAAGCTGAGGTCTTCCGGCTCTAAAGGCCGAAGATGAATTTCGTCTTTGCGGAGCTTTATCATGCGATTTGGCCTTCAAAAACTTTAAGGGCTGGTCCTACCAACCAAATATTATGATAGCCCTTGTCGGGATGGAACTGAATGGTGAGTCCTAAGGTTCCGCCTTTGGTATGCATTTGAACCGGAGAGGGGGCCTGGTATTTATGATGAGCTACCAATGCGGCTGCCGTTACTCCTGTCCCACAGCTGTAGGTTTCGTCTTCTACGCCACGCTCGTATGTACGCATTTGCCAATTCTGACCAGCGCCTTGCACAAAATTTACGTTTACGCCATCTTTTTTATAGGTATCGCTGTACCGGATGGCATGGGCGGCCGAAAGAATATCCAGTTGATTAGGATCATCTATAAACTGAACGTGATGAGGTGAACCAGTATCAGTAAAGAAATCGCCCATTCGTGATTCTATATTGGCCACATCGCCCATTTGTAGTTTTACGCGCTCGGCTTCCACTTGTGCTTTATGTGGACCATCGATGGCAATAAAGCTGAATTGGTCTCCCATTCCTAAATCGTGAGCAAAGCGAGCGATACATCGACCGCCGTTACCACACATGCTGCTCTCGCGACCATCGCTATTGTAATAGATCATTCGGAAGTCGTATCCCGCTTCCTCGGCCAAGATTATTAGGCCATCGGCACCAATTCCAAAACGACGGTGACAAAGTTTCTCGATTTCTTTCTGACTGATTGTCGGAATTTCCCGGCGACCATCGATCATGATAAAGTCATTTCCGGTACCTTGGTATTTGTAAAATGTCATATGGTGCTTGCCCTGTTAAAAAGTCGTTAAAGGCGGTTGTAGAAAGGTACTAGGCCTTGACATGGAACAGTTATTGGAAAAAATTTGTTGCAAAGTAAAAAGATAGGATAACATGAAGAATATAGCAAAGCTCATTTTGATTTCAGCTTTTGGCGGAATGATCACTTTGGGTTTGTACAAAGCTTTTTTTGAAAAGCAAAACAGCAAAACCTACATTGAAGCTCCCGCCCAAGTAAACCAAAGTCCCGTAAATTATAGTATCCCACCGACTGCTCCCGATAATTTTGTAGAAGCAGCCCAAAAGAGTGTCCATAGTGTGGTGCACGTTAAAACTGCTGTTCGCGCCCGCGTTCCGGTTGTGCAATCGCCTTTGGACTTTTTCTTTGGTGTGCCGCAAGCTCCCGGTGAAGGACAATTGCAATTGGGAACCGGTTCGGGAGTAATTATTAGTGGAGATGGATATATCGTTACGAATAACCATGTAATAGATAAGGCTGAGGAAATTTTGGTTAGTCTTAATAGTGGTGAGGAGTATTCGGCAAAAGTTATCGGTACTGATCCCACAACCGATATTGCCCTCATTAAAATTGATGACGAAGTAGAAGGATTGCCTTACCTCAATTTTAGCAATAGCGATAATATTAAAGTGGGCGAATGGGTGCTAGCGGTAGGAAATCCTTTTAATCTAACTTCAACCGTAACTGCCGGTATCGTATCTGCGAAAGCACGAAACATTGGCATTATTAATGAACGCGCAGCCATTGAATCCTTTATTCAAACTGATGCAGCGGTAAACCCCGGTAATAGCGGTGGTGCCTTGGTAAATACTCGTGGTGAGTTAGTAGGAATTAATTCTGCAATTAGCACGCGCACCGGAAGCTTTGAAGGTTATTCCTTTGCCGTTCCTAGCAATTTAGCCGAGAAGGTAGTTGCCGATTTAAAAGAATATGGCACCGTACAGAGAGCCTTTTTAGGCGTAAGCATTTCAGATGTTAGTCAGCGTTTAGCCGATGAAATGAACTTAGATGTAAACTCTGGGGTTTTCGTAGGTGGTTTGAGCGAAAATGGCGCTGCGGCAGAAGCCGGTATTCAGGAAGGTGATATTATCGTAGCGGTTGATGACCGTGAAGTGAAAAAGATGGCGCAGCTCCAAGAGATTATTGGAGGTAAACGTCCAGGAGAGAAAGTTAAAGTATCGGTATTAAGAGACCAGGACCGTGAAGATTTTATGGTTACCCTTCGAAATGTAAATGGTACTACTAAACGCTATAAAAAGGAAGATCTTCAGTTTTTAACCCTGTTGGGTGGCAGCTTTAGAGAGGTGAATGAAAAGGAACGTCAGGCTTATCGAATTCCTTATGGCGTAAAGATTATTGATGTGAAGTCGGGCATCTTAGCAGACCAAGAGATTCCAGCTGGTTTCATTATTACTCAGATTAATCAGAAGCCGATAAAAACGGTGCAGGATATTAATGAAATTGGAAAATCATTACCCCGCGATAAACCAGTTATCATTTTTGGTGTTTTACCTAATGGTAGAGAGAAATACTACGCTTTTGGTTTTTAGACTGCGTGATTTGAATTAAGGAAGAAGGGTCCCGATTTTTCGGGACCCTTTTTATTTTATGAGCTTAGAACTAAGACTTCGTAATCTAGCGTCTAGCGTCTTCTCTAAAATGAAACCTGATGAAACTAAGAGTTGATACTTTCTAGGAACATTATGGAGAACTACTAAGTACTCAATACTAGCTACTAAATACTAATTACAATTTCGCCAAACTCTCCTCCAAAGCCTTAATCTTAGTCTCGGCATCTTCTTGTTTGGCTTTTTCCTTGGCAACCACCGCCTCAGGGGCATTATTCACAAAACGCTCATTGGATAGTTTTTTCTCTACCGCTTTTAAGAAGCCTTTTTGATAATCCAATTCCTTTTCTATGCGTTCTTTTTCTGCTTCAAGGTCTACCTGATCATCAGCAGGAATAAAGAATTCATATTTACCAGCTAGGAAGCTAAAGCCAATTCCACTATCCTCGGATTTACTTTCCATACTTCCGATGTTGGCCAGTTTAGCAGCAAGATCGCGCAGCTCAGGAGTTAGTGCCTCATCTGCCGGAAGGTGTAAGTCTAAGCTTTCCTTAGCGGGGATATTTTTGGAGGCGCGAACATTTCTTACACCGTTAACTACTGCTATCATTTGATCGAAGCTGGCTAAATAAGCGTGATCGGGATTTTGCATTTTGGGCCATTCCATTAAGGAAACGCTTTCTCCTTCTTTACGCTCGCCTAGATTATGCCAAATTTCTTCGGTAATAAAGGGCATGAAAGGGTGTAAAACCGAACAAATCTCTTCAAAGAAGCGGATGCTTTGTTCGTAAACTGCTTTGGAAATAGGCTCGCCATAAGCAGGTTTAATAGACTCTAAATACCAATTGCAGAAATCGTCCCAAACCCATTTGTAGCTTATCATTAAAGCTTCGGAAATTCGGTAAGATTCGAAGCTGGCTTCTAATTTCTCAAGAGTTTCTAATTTCTTTTCGGCGAACCAACGCATGGCAGCGATATCGGATTCGCTTGGTGATTTATCGCTTACTTCCCAATTGAGAACTAGGCGTTGGGCATTCCAAATTTTATTGGCGAAATTCCGACCTTGCTCGCAGAGCTCTTCATCAAAAGGAAGGTCGTTACCCGCAGGTGAAGTAAGCAACATTCCTACCCGAACACCATCGGTGCTGTATTTTTCCATCAGCTTAATGGGGTCGGGGGAGTTACCTAATTGCTTAGACATTTTTCGACCTTGCTTATCGCGAACAATTCCCGTTAGGTAAACATTGCTAAAGGGTTTGGTGTCCCTCATTTCGTAGCCGATGATAATCATCCGGGCCACCCAAAAGAATAAAATTTCGGGGGCGGTAATCAAATCACGAGTAGGGTAGTAATAGTTGATTTCTTCATTTTCGGGCTCCAATACACCATTAAATACCGAAAGTGGCCAAAGCCAAGAAGAAAACCAAGTATCTAAAACATCTGGCTCCTGTTGTAGGTCTTCGGCCATTAAATCTGCACCATATTGAGTACGCGCTTTCTCTAAAGCTTCGGCCTCATTCATGGCTACCACAATTTTTTGGCGATCACCTTTAATATACCAGGCTGGAATTTGATGTCCCCACCAAAGCTGACGAGAAATATTCCAGTCGATAACGTTCTCCATCCAATGACGGTAGGTGTTCTTGAACTTTTCGGGAATAAGTTGAATCTCGGCATCATCGGCCATTACCGCTTCTATGGCTGGTTGAGCAAGTTCCTTCATTTTAAGGAACCACTGATCAGAAAGGCGAGGTTCTATAACCGCTCCAGTACGCTCACTGGTACCTACTTTATTCTGGTAGTCTTCAGCCTTAATCAAAAAGCCTTTTTCCTCTAATTCTTTAGCGATGGCCTTGCGCACTACAAATCTGTCCTGACCCTCATAATGCAGGCCATGCGCATTTAATTTACCTTCTTCATCGAGCACGTCGATTATCTCCAAATCGTGCTTTTTACCAATATTATAGTCGTTGATGTCATGCGCCGGAGTGATTTTTAAACAACCAGTTCCAAATTCAACATCTACATATTCGTCGGCAATAATTGGAATCTCACGATTGGCGATGGGCACGATTACCTTTTTACCAATGAGGTGGGTATAGCGCTCATCTTCCGGATTTACGCAAATCGCTACGTCGCCCAAAATAGTTTCAGGACGAGTAGTAGCCACCTGAATACTTCCCGAGCCATCGGCCATAGGGTAAGACAAGTGATAAAGTTTTCCGTTTACCTCCTTATGGATTACCTCTTCATCTGAAAGGGTGGTTTTGGCTTGGGGATCCCAATTTACCATGCGATAACCGCGGTAAATAAGTCCTTTCTCAAAAAGGTGTACAAATATTTTCAGCACCGACTCCGAACGAGTTTCATCCATTGTAAAGGCTTCTCGGTCCCAATCGAATGAACAACCAAGCTTCTTTAATTGCTGCTGAATAATGCCACCATGTTTATGGGTCCACTCCCAAGCATGCTTTAAAAACTCTTCACGACCAATTTCAAATTTATCGATTCCTTCTTCCTTTAGCTTATTAACTACCTTCGCTTCGGTAGCAATTGAAGCGTGATCGGTGCCAGGAACCCAACAAGCATTATAGCCTAACATTCGAGCGCGACGGATTAATACATCCTGCAGCGTATTGTTGAGCATATGGCCCATATGCAAGACACCCGTTACGTTTGGTGGTGGGATAACAATAGTATAAGACTCCCGCTCGTCAGGAACCGATTTGAAGAACTTGTGATCCATCCAATAAGAATACCACTTGTCTTCTGCACTAAGATGCTCGAACTTGGCCGAAACGCTCATGAAATATCGTTTTTTAAAACAGCCGTCAAAGTTAATATTTAGCTCACAGGAGCAAGCTTTAACTTTGGTATAATTTTCGCGTACTAATCGGTATTGAGTAAAGCATATTTATTCCCTAAATTTGAATGTCTAATTAAAGAACGAACAATGAGACGACTGATCACCACTTTAGCGGTGGCCTTTTTTGGCTTCACCGCCATGGCTCAACAAAAAGCTGACAACCCTAACGCACCAACTATCGACTTCGAAACCGAAGTGGTAGATTATGGTACTGTTGAAAAAGGAGCTGACGGAACCCGTGAGTTTCGATTCACCAATAATGGTAAAGAACCATTAATCATTACCAATGCCAAAGGATCTTGCGGCTGTACCGTGCCAAGCTGGCCACGTGAGCCAATCGCTCCAGGTGAATCTGGTGTAATTAAGGTGAAGTATGATACCCAACGTGTTGGAAACATTAATAAGTCGGTAACTGTAAATACCAATGCAAGCACTCCCGTGAAAGTATTGCGTATTAAAGGTAAAGTAGTTAAGCCTGAGCAGGTTAAAACTACACCTGAAAAAGAACGTACTTCTCTTATGGCGAAGTAATTTTACCGAATAGCATTTAAAAAATCCCGGTTCCTTGGTTTTAGGATACCGGGATTTTTTTTGCGTTATTATAACGCAGCGATTAAATTATTTTATGTTTTATTTAAATTTTTATAAGTTTGACGAAAATAAAACATAATGAATCGACAAACTGTACTGAAAATTACTGTGATCCTGCTGCGTTTTCTGCAGCTTCTCTGTTTAATGGGTTTAGGTCTTTTGATTTACGACGTTATCGCTTTTAGCATTGACCCCAGCCATAATTTTGTGCGTTGGGAATGGTATATGAATGAAACCTTGACTATAGCTCAAGGCGATGAAGAGTATCCGCTTCAAAGCAAGCTTTCCTATTATTTTAATTGGCTGCAAATTACTCTTCAGCTATGGCTGATGCTGCTGATTTGGCAAAATCTAATTCGGGTAGTGGGCTCGGTAGCGAGCTTTAAAACATTTATTAAAGACAATGCCGCGAGTTTTTTTAAGATCCGCAACTTGGTGTTTTTCCTCTGGATCTTAGATACCTTTCACCTTTTTCAGGAACTGGGAGCAGCAATACAAATGACTTGGGGTTTTAATTTGGAGATTCTCCTTTTCGCTTTAGCGGCCCATGTTTTAGCCTTGATCTTTAAAGAGGGCAAGCGATTAGCCGATGAACAAAATTTGATTGTATGATAAGGGTAGAATTGGATGTAATGCTGGCCCGGCGTAAGATGAAGCTGAAGGACTTGGCGGCAGAAATAGGAATTTCCGTAACTAATCTATCGCTTTTAAAAACCGGCAAAGCTAAAGGGGTGCGATTTGAAACCTTGGCCGCTATTTGTAAATGCCTCGACTGTCAGCCTGGCGATTTACTGGTTTTTCAAAGCGAAGACTAATCCCTGGAGCGGAGGCGCTGCTTTAATTCATTGCGCGAGTTTTTGCCGAACATCCAAAGACCACTGCGTTGGAAAACGGCTTTTGCTTCCGCTTCCATTAAACCACCGATAACATCGGGTACCTCGCCAAAAAAGGGAGGAAAGTGCTGTAGCTCATCATCTTCCATAATATTCCACTTGCTATGTCCACCCATAAATGGAGAAGGTAAGGCATATACCACTCTGCTAATTTTGTACTCTCTAGTCATAAAAGCACACATGGGGCAAGGCTCGCAATTGGAGTATAAGGTGGCGCCTTTTAAATTGGAATGTCCTACTTTTTCATGCGCTCGATGCAAGGCAATTACCTCTGCATGATCAGATACTTTTTGGGCGGCATTATTGGATGATTCGGAAATAATCTCGCCATCCATAACCACTAAAGAACCAAAAGGGGCGTCACCCTTATCCATACTCTCGGCCGAAAGCTCGATACAACGTGCAATGTATTTGGAATCTAAGTCTGACATGGGAGCGAAAGTATAGAATTATACGGCATCAGCGAAAGCGGCAAAAAGGGATAAAACAAACACAATAAAAAGATTTACTTTCGAGGCAAACAAACAGCACCATGCGATACTCATCCGAAATTACCATTGATCTGCCCCGTGAAAAAATCATTGAACTGTTTGATAATGAGGAGAACATGTTTAATTGGATGAAAGGCCTAAAAGAAGTGAAGCACTTAGAAGGGGAGCCTGGACAAGAGGGTGCTCGCTCGGAAATGCATTTCGAAATGGGTAAGCGTAAAATAAGCATGGTGGAAACTATTTTAAACCGGAATTTCCCTGAGCAATTTAAAACCTCCTATTCTACAAAAGGGGTTTATAATGAGGTGGATAATCGTTTTGAGAAAATCGATGAAAATCATACACGCTACATCACCGAGCATTATTTCCGCTTTGATGGCTGGGGCATGAAAGTGATGGCCTTCTTGATGCCAAGCGCCTTTAAAAAACAGAGCATGCAATATTTAAAGGACTTTAAAGCTTTCGCTGAAGGAGAAATTCAGGAATGATTGAAACTGAACGTTTGTTTTTACGTCCCTTGGTTAAGGAAGATTTCCCTAGCCTTTTAAAGATGTACAAAGAGCCGGATTCCAATAAATTCATTCGACCGCTAAGAGGGAAAACCGAGGCAGAGTATGCAAGCTTTTTAAATTTAAAGCTATCCAATAACAGCCAGGCCAATGGCTACTTTCTAACGGTGCTTAATGAAAATCAGGAAGTACTGGGAACTGCTAACTTCAATTTCTTCGAAGCTTTGCAACTAGAACATATTGGAGTTCACTTGATGCGCAATGCATGGGGCTGCGGGTATGGAACGGAGATCATAAAGGCTCTAGTGAAATTTGCGGAATCTAAAGGTCGAACGGAAATCCATGCCTTAGTTGAAAAGGGCAATCATCCATCTGTAAAGATGCTGGAAAAGTCGGGCTTGAGTTTTTCTGAAAACCTGATCCTCTCTGGGGATCAATTAATGCTTTGCAAGCTGATATTTTAAATGAAGGAGTTTAAACGAATCATTAGAGGCCTCATTTATTTAGGAATCCTAACTGCTGTTTTCGGAGTCTTAAATTACCATCTGATTTCCTATTTCACCACGGAGAAAAATAGCTATGACTTAAAAGATGTACCTACAAAATCAACCGCTCTGGTATTAGGTACCGCTCAGTATTTAAATAATGGTCGCACCAATTTGTACTTTAAATTTAGAATTGATGCGGTTTACGACTTGTGGAAAGCCGGTAAGATTAAATATATTCTGGTA
Source organism: uncultured Flavobacteriales bacterium (assembly GCA_950073045.1). Lineage (GTDB taxonomy): Bacteria > Bacteroidota > Bacteroidia > Flavobacteriales > Schleiferiaceae > Croceimicrobium. The sequence continues at coordinate 26,544 of CATMQD010000002.1, forward strand.
AATGGCGACAATAGCCGAAAGGACTACGATGAACCTACCGCCATGAAAGAAGCCCTGATTAAAAAAGGAATTCCTGCCAATCGTATATATCTGGATTATGCGGGCTTTCGAACCCTAGATTCGATGGTTCGCGCTAAAAAGGTATTTGGCCAAAGGGACCTAATTATTGTTACGCAGCAATTTCATGCCGAAAGAGCTTTAATCCTTGCCATGTTCAATCACATTCAAGCTTTTGCTTACAATGCTGTAGACGTGGATGTTTATTATGGTTTTAAAACCAGTTTGCGGGAATACCTTGCCCGCATAAAAATATGGATTGATCTCATCTTTGGGGTGGATCCCAAGTTTTTAGGAGAGCCAGTTTCGATTCCTTAAATTGCTGGCATGTATCGACTTACTCTTCTTTTCAGCTTCTTGTTTATAGGTGTATTAAATGCTCAAAACTGTCCTTGTTGCACCGACTATCATGAACAATTCGATTTTTGGGAAGGAGAGTGGGTTGTAAGTGACACTCTTGATAATATCCTAGGCTATAACACCATTGTAAAGGAGCCAGGTAATTGTCTTTTGAGGGAACATTGGCGAGGTGCCAGCGGTGGTAGTGGCCGAAGCATGAACTTTTTCGATCCGGCCGATTCTACCTGGAATCAAATTTGGGTAAGTGGCAATGGCTTTATTCTCCGCTTAAAAGGTGGCCTTTCGGCAGATGGAAAATCGATGCAGCTCCATTCCGAATGGCATCAAAATAAAGAAGGCCAAAATCAGCGGCACCAAATCACCTGGCGACCCTTCAATGAAGATGAGCTCATTCAAGAATGGCAAATTATTAACCAAGCGGGAGTAGTTCAACAAACCCTTTTCTATGGTATTTATCGAAAAGAGGGCTAAGTGCTATAACCTACTATTAAACTGGCTTATTCCTTTATAAAAGGAAAAGCTTTATCGCCAACTTTTAAAAGGTAGGCACCTGGCTTGAAATTGGAAACATCTACCTTGAATTCCTTGCCATACCTTAAATGTCCTTTTTCCAAAGTTTGTCCGGTCAAATTGTGAATACTGTAGCGCAAGTCTTCTAAGGCCAAACCTAAGTCTACAAATAAAAGGTCTTTTACTGGGTTGGGATAAATTGAAACTTGACTGAAATCTATATCGTTTAAATTAAAGCCAGAAATCACCAAGTTTTTACAAGCTGAGGTATCTACACAATTTCCGATGGTGATTTCCACTGCATATTGTCCGCTTAGCGCGGCAGTAAAAGTTTGACTGGTAGCACCAGGGATAGGAGCGTAATTAGAATTGCAATTGAGCCATTGATAATTGGCTCCCGATTGATTAGCGCTTAGGCTAGGAGAGGCCACACTTACCGAAGTATCGATTTGTGGACTTACAGTTAAATTTAAGTTTACCACCGAATCACATCCGTTTAAAGCGGCACCCACTAAAGTATCACTGTAGGTCCCGGTGCTATCATATACTGTATTTCCCACAGTAATTGAAAAGCCATCACACTCGTTTAGGCTGAGGTTATTTACTGCTAATCCTGCCGATATTGAAGCACCAGTAACCCAATTCGAACTATTACCATTCAATGCAAAGTTTTGCAGGGTTCCATCAGCGCCAGCTATTTCTTCGGTAGCGGTCGTAATTCCGGTGTTTGAGGCTCCCGCACTACCTTCATTTAATTTATAGTAAGCCACTAAGCCGCTTGGTAAAGCACAGAATTCGGAGTTTTTATCGGCTATTAACTCAGCGCTAGTGCGGGCTACATTCCACATTCGGTATTCATCGATAGTACCTTTAAAAGGGATGGTCCCACCAGGAACTCTTTGCCCAATTCGGAGGTCGGTGTTTCCGCTAGGCGTATTTACGGTACTTAAATTACTGGTGCCCACTTGCAGGCCATCAACATATAAATAGCCTGTTCCGTTTTTTAAAACAAAGGCCACATGTGCCCATTGGTTAAGAGGCACCGCATTATTGGTGGAGCTCATATTTGCATTGGTCCCTCCCGATATAAAACCTAGTTGCAAATTGGCGTTCACAAAAAAGGTATTTCTAGAACCCACGGCATTAGTGCCATAATCTGAAATTGCAGTATTGCCTGTAGGTGTGGAGCTTAAATAAATCCAAGCTTCAAAAGTTCGATCAGCAGATCCTGTAATTCCAGCGAAGGTGGTTTGCACATAATCTGCTGTTCCAGTTGGGTCTAAATTTAATCCGTTTTGTGCGAATACAGAAAGCGAGAATAGGCTAAAAAAACAGAAGGAGTAAATTTTCTGCATAGTGGTGGCTGTGTTTGGTAGTAGTGTGCTGGCTAATTTAAATAAAGCGGATGTATTAATGACAGCACTCCATATCTTACCCTAATAGAGGCTACTGGAAGTATAAGCACTTAAAACTTAATCTTAATCCTGCTTAGTATTAGCCGCCAATTCATCAAGCTAAATTTACTTCGGTAGGTAAATTTTAGGCAGCAATATTCATAGAGGGTCTATTGTGTTTTATCTTCGAATTATGAAGATAGGAATTGTATCAGCTAGCACCCGTATTAATCGAATCAGCCATCGAATCGCTTTATCCTTAAATAAAGAGCTCGAACAGCGTAAGCAAAATCCTCAGCTCATAGATCTCAAGGAGTGGGATTTACCAGTTTTCGAAGAACGCATCGATCGATTGGAGAATCCCGAAAAGCGCCTATTAGATTTGAAAAACCTGCTTTTAGACTGTGAGGCTTTTATTTTTCTAAGTCCGGAGTATAACGGAGCAATTGCCTCCGGGCTCAAAAACTTTATGGATCTCTATGCCAAGGAGCCTTTTATGCATAAACCGATTGGGGTGGCTACTGGCTCTACGGGCGCTATGGGTGGTATTCGTGCCGCTTATCAGCTACAGCAAAATATTCTTACTATTCATGGCTTACCCCATCCGCGAATGCTTACGGTGGGCCGGATGCATGAGGTGCTTAATGAGGATGGAGAGGTTTTAGAAGAAGCTTTTGGAAATACACAAGCCAAGTTCTTGGATCTATTTTTAGATTTCGCCCAGCGTTTCGAAAGCTAATTTTCTGACTTCATTTTCTGTATTTTCCCTTGCTCAAAAAATGAGGGGCGATTTGGCCTTTTCTTAATTTCTATTCGAGCGAGGCTATGTATATAAAAAGGCATTATGGTTTTTGGATGACCTTCCGTTGGTCCATTAAACCTTTTTTATTGGGATTAATTTACGGAGCGGCCATTTTCTGTTTGGTGAAGTTTGCAAACTTCGACTTGGCTTTTCCCTGGCAACCGGTTTCGGTAATCGGTATAGCAGTAGCCTTTTACTTGGGCTTTAAAAATAACAGTTCCTACGATCGTACTTGGGAAGCCCGTAAAATTTGGGGGAGTATAGTTAATAATAGTCGCAGTTTTGGGGCGGCAGTTATTTCCTTTACGCAAGGCGCTAAGTCCAGTGAGATTAAGCGCGAGCTCATTTTCCGACATTTAGCCTGGCTCACCGCATTGCGTCATCAATTACGCTTAAGTAGGGAATGGGAACATACCGACGAACGCCTTAACAATCGCTACTCCCCAAACGTTTGCGAAGATTATAATGATCGTCTTTTTAATGAATTGGCCCAATTTCTGAAAACGGAGGAACTCGACTATTTGCACGATAAATCCAATGTGGCTACGCAGATTATGCGCATTCAAGGCGAGCAATTACAGCGCTACCGCGATGAAGAGGCCTATGAGGATTTCCGACATATGGAATTACACCATTTAATGGTCTCCTTTTATGAAGATCAAGGTAAGTCGGAGCGTATTAAAAACTTTCCTTTTCCCAGGCAGTATGCCAGTACCGCATTATGGTTAACCATGGTTTTTGCGGTTTTTGTTCCCTTTGGTATGCTCGATGTTTTTGAGGATCGTGATTCTTGGTTACAGTACCTCAGTCCAGTTATTAGCGCTTTAGTAACTTGGATTTTCTTCCTTATGGAAAAGATTGGCGATTATTCTGAAAACCCTTTTGAAGGAACCTATAATGATGTGCCAATCACCTCTATTGCTCGCGGCATAGAAATCGACCTCAAAGAAATGCTCGATGAAACCGATATCCCCAAGGCCTTTAGTGCCGAGAAAGGATTTTTGATGTAGAAGAATGTTTGCTTTCTGAGATGATCACTTTAATTGTGGTCAAGCTATACCAGGCACGCACACAAGTCTAAGTTCTAGCGTCTAGCGCCTCTGGCCAACAATTCTTACTACAAGCACATCCATTACTAAATACTAGCTACTAAATACCAGCTACTTACTAATCATGATGATAAGGCTCGCCCTTTAATATTGTAGCTGCGCGGTATAATTGTTCCGCAAAGAGGGCGCGTACAATTTGATGGGAGAAAGTCATCGCCGAAAGGCTAAGCTTATAATTGGCACGAGCATATACCTCGGGCGAAAAACCATAAGGACCGCCAATTACAAAAATGAGGCGCTTGGGACTTTGGTTAAACCATTTTTGGATTTGCTGGGCAAACTGACGAGAGTTGAGGCTCCTTCCTTTTTCATCTAAAAGCACAAGCCAATCGCCAGACTGCACTTCTTCTAGCAGTTTTTGGCCTTCCTGCTGCGACACTTCATCACTACTTAGCTTATTGCGATTCCTTAAATCGGGAATCACCTTAGTCTCAAAAGGCCAATAGCGCTTTAAACGCTGATAGTATTCTTTTTCTAATTCTGCCGTGGCGGCTTGGGTGGTTTTCCCGTGCAGGATTAAAACTGTTTTCATAGCTTTTGCAAAGAAAGTAAAGCTCGGGCATTATAATACTGACCTGATCTTGTTCATATTTATCTGGAATATTTTAAGATCAAGGGAATTAGATTGCTCCTAATTACCTTATTTAGTATTGCATTTTTCCTCCAAATGATGACTAACCAACGCAATGTATTGCTTATCGCATATGATGAGCATTTAGTTCTAAGCTTTCTTTACTGTGTAAGAAAGCAAAAGGGTTTTAATTATTACTTGCTTACCCATAAGCCTAAAAGCTCAGCTGGACATTCCCGCTACCTTAAAGGCTTGCGATACTATAAGGAGTATTCTGACTTGGAAACGGTAATCCCCCAATGTTTAAAAGAATGGAGCATCGACCTCTTAATGCCCATCGGGGAGAAGGAGTCTTTAGAGGTGAGTCGTAACCGTAGCACCTTTGAGAAATTATGCAAGGTGATGCCCCTTACCGATCCAGAGCATTTTGAGATTGCAACCAATAAGAAGGCGCTCAACCGCTTTTTGCTCGATCGTGACCTACATTTAATGTCGGCCACCCTCGAATTAGACGATCCTCAGTTTAAAAGCAAATTGGACGACTTCCCTTTTCCAGGCTTGGTGAAACCAGCTCAAGGTGCATTTGGTAGCGGAATTACAACGGTGAAGGATCGTAAGGAATTGGAAAGTTTTCTGGAAAAGGAAAATCCAGAGCCCAGTCATTATTACTTGCTGGAATACATCAGCGGAAGCGATATAAACTGTATTGTAGTTTGTGAAGATGGTGATGTAAAACATTGGTCGGTACAAGAATCTCCGGCCAAGGAAATCGGGAACTACAATAAAAACGACGATTTGATTTTTCGTCCGGCTCCTGAGGTGTTGGAGGTGGTAAAGCCCATGCTAAAAGCCTTGAACTATCAAGGGGTAGCCTGCATTGATCTTCGTAGGGATACCGCTAAAAACAAAGTCTTTCTTTTGGAAATAAATGCTCGATTCTGGGGCTCTATGATGGCCTCTCTACTCAGGGCAAATGTGAACTTCCCCTTAATAATGCTTAAGCTCACTGCAGGCGAATCTGCACCTGAGTATAAAAAAACGGAAGGCAAACAGATTTCTACCAACACCTATATCCGAGAAACCTTGCGTTTTAAGTTTCCAAGGATTAGCCAATTAAAGTTTTGGCCTTATTTAAATGATCCAATGGCGCGCATCATGAAGTATTGGTATCAGCGATTCTAGGGCATTTGCCGTATTGATTGCTAGGGCAAATTGGCGCAGATTTGAAAAAAACGAATTATGCGCTTTTTAAAATTTACCCCTTTCTTTATTTTATTCTTCACTATAGTGGCTTGCAGCTCCGATGATGATTCGGATGATATGCAAGAACCAGGCATTACTTTACCCTCGGGAATAAGCGGTACTAGCTATAATTTAGAATGCAGCTTCGCTAATACGGGTGCCCCTTATCAAGTCGGTCACGAGGCTACATTTAACTTTGGCAGCGATGGTTCGCTAGCCATAGACTTTGATCCCACGGCAGGCAATGGCAGTGAAGTTAATGTGAGCAATGGCAGCCAAGTAAATACGGAGTTTGTTTGGGAGGATAGTAATGGAGGGTATAAATATGCCCTTTCCTTAAAGGCTGATGATTCACTTAATGAAGTTAATGTCTTTGATTTACAGGGGAATTTCCTCAATCAATGGACGCCAAAGCCAGATGCCGCCGCCAATTTAAATTTGATAGTGGCGCTTGAGGGTAGTTATACCGTACAATCGGTAAATGGTGGCACGCATAGCAGCGGCGCCTTTACCATTAATGCCGATGGAAGTATTGATTTCGATACCGGTATTAGCTTCAGTGTTTCCGATTATGCGCTAATCAGTGATCGTTTGGATGTTTTAGATGCTATTTTCATCGACATGCAACCTTGGCCCGATGAGCCTTATCCTCGCTTGGAGCTTTTTGTAGATCCTAATGATCAAAGCAAATTGATACAAGCAATATATCGAGAAAATTACCCCGGTTCAGGCTCTATAGAGTTGAATTTTTAGGAGGAATGAAACCCGGATTTTTCCGGGTTTTTTTAGGCTCCATTTTTTTAGGCTCCTTTTTTTGGGACGGCAGCATTTTGACCGTATCTTATAGCAATTCAGATACCCCCATTTATGCTGAACCCCCCCATTCCAAAAAACGAGAAAGAACGCCTAGCTCGCCTATATGAGTATTCCTTATTGGATACTATGGATGAGAAGGAGTACGATCAAATAACCAAAATGGCGGCCTTGCTCTGCGATGCTCCCATCAGTCTAATTTCTCTTATCGACCGCGATCGGCAATGGTTTAAATCTAGCTTTGGCTTAGATTCAAAACAAACTCCCCGCGATCAGGCCTTTTGTGCTCATGCCATTAATGAACCCGATCGTCCTTTAGTAGTTTCAGATTCTAGAGAAGACGAACGTTTTAAAGATAATCCGCTGGTTGCAGGAGAACCCAATATTGGTTTTTACGCAGGCTTCCCATTAGTAACTAAAGATAATTTGGCTTTAGGAACCTTGTGTGTAATCGACCGTAAGGCTAGAGATATATCAGAGCGGGAGATTGAGAGCCTAGAGATTTTAGCCAATCAGGTGGTAAAGCTGTTCGAATTGCGAAGAACTAGTTTGGAGAAGGACCGCTATTTAAAAGACTTAGAGGCTCGAAATAAAAACTTGGAGGAATTCGCAAGAGTTGCGGCGCATGATATAAAGTCGCCCTTGGCCAATATTAGATCTACTGCCGAATTGGTTTTAGCTAAGGCTGATAATTTAGAGGAAGAGCAAAAAGAACTTATCGGTTTAATGATGGATAGCTCAGACCAACTAAGTAGCCTAATCGATGGAATTTTGCGTCATTCCCGCACTAATGAGCTTATTTTAGAAGAGCGTTCCTGGTTCTCCTTACCCAATTTGGTGGATAAGAACCTAAAAATGTTGGAGCCTATTAATAGTGCCGAGCTAGACATGGAAGTGGAGCCAGGCTTAGATCAGATTTATTCGAACCGTACCGCTTGGCAACAAATTATAATTAACCTAGTGGCCAATGCCCTTAAGTATAATAATAATCCAGCACCCAAGGTAACCGTCCACCTAAAAGCGAATGAGCGTAATATAATTTTGGAAGTAAAAGACAATGGTCCGGGCATCGCCTTTGAGGACCAAGAACGTATTTTTAGAATCTTCCAAACTACCTCTAATCGAGATCATACTGGCAGCACCGGCACGGGAATTGGCTTGGCCACGGTTAAGAATATCGTTAATGGCATTGGCGGCGAAATCAGCTTGCAGTCGACCCTTGGCGAGGGAGCCAGCTTTATAGTTTCCATTCCTGTAATCTAATAAATAGGCTAAACGAGAGCACTCAACCGCTTATCGTCCAAAAAAGTTCTTTAATCGATTTTTTGCCTTCTTACATTATTAGCCGTCGCACTTTTGGATTGTTAAATAATTAAAAGGATGAAAAAAAGAGCTTTATCATTGGCAGTAGCAGCATTGGTTTTGGCCTCCTGTTCGAAAGAAGAAGGAGTGCAGCAAACTGCCTTTACCAGTCAGTCCCAAGACCTTAAGGAAATTAATTTCCCTGCAGATTTCAATTTTAGCACTGCCCGTGAGGTTCAGGCGGAAGTAGCGGTTTATGGTTTAAAAGATCAGCCCCTAGCCGGAACTCGTGTAAGCTTTTACAAACAAGATCCAGAGAAAGGTGCACAGCCTTTAGCAGTTGGTGTTACCAATGCCGCAGGTATTTTGGAAATGCCAATTAATGTTCCTGCTTATACCGAGAATATTTATGTAAAAGTTCATACCGCGGGTATTGCGAATAGCGCAATGGTACAAGCCGGAAACTTTAACCTTACCTTCGGTGGTAAGCCACAATTCCGCGATTTCGGTTTCGGAAAAGCCAGTGGAATTACTGCTCGTACTCCAATTAACAACAACTATTACTATATAGGTTCTTTCACTAATGGCTCCGAAGCTGGTTTGCCATCTTACTTAGAAACTCCCGGTGATGTTCTTAGTCAAGAGTTTTTAGATGATGTAAATGCCTCTTTACCAGAGTCGTCTCCGGTGCCTACCAACAATCCTTCTTACCTTACTGTAGGAAATGAATTAGACGTAGTAATCGACGATCGTAGTGATGTTTGGATCACCTTTGTTACCGAAGGTGCCGGCTATAAAAACGCACTTGGTTATTACGTATTCGATACTCAGAATCCCCCTGCTACTGTAAATGATATCGACTCAATTTTTGTAGTACTTCCAAACGCTTCTTTAGATGGCGCTGGCGGTAAACTACAAGCTGGTGATAAAGTGAAACTAGGAACCTTTGAAGGTGGTAAAACCATTAGCTGGGTACTTTTCCAAAATGCTTGGACCGGCTCGGGTATTAATACCAATGGTACTAAATACTATTCTCGTATCGACTTTAACACCGCCGAAAGCGATCCTACCAAACGTCAACATACTGTACAATTAGCCGATATCGGTCGCCAGTTACTCTTAAATGGATTTGAAGATCAAACCCGTAGCGTAAACTCCGATAATGATTTCAACGACCTAGTATTCTACGTAACTGCTAACCCTTGGGAGAACGTAAACATCGGTAATATTCCTCCGGTAACTCCAGAAGACGACTGTGATAATGATGGAGTATCTGACGAAAGTGATGACTTTCCATGTGATGCTAGCCGCGCAGTACGCAATACTTACACCGGTACCTTGGCTTACGAAGACCTTTGGCCTTCTCAAGGTGACTACGACTTTAACGATATGGTAGTAGATTATGAGATCGACCACATCTTAAACGGTGCTAACCGCTTAGTAGAAATTGAAGCCGATTGGACGGTAAGAGCAGTAGGTGCTGGTTATGAAAACGGTTTTGGCTTCACCTTCGATGGACTTAATCCAAATGTGATTAGCAGTGTTAGCGGTCATAATTTAAGTAAGAATTTAATCACCAATGCAAGCAATGGTTTGGAGTCTGGTCAAAGTAGTGCTACCATTATCACTTTCGACAATGTGTTTGATGTGATGCCAAACCCTGGAACCGCCTTTATTAATACCGTTGTAGGTGAAACTAGCGCTAGTCCGGTTACTGTATCTCAGCTTATCACCTTTACTAGCCCTCAAGTTCAAGCCCACGTAGGTTTACCTCCTTATAATGCCTTCATCTTTGTAAATGGTGATCGCGGTCGTGAGGTGCACTTAGCCGATAAAGCTCCTACCGACTTGGCAGATGCTAATAACTTCGGATTGCATGCTGATGCCACCGATGTAAATGCAGGTTATACTTATAAAACCGCGAATGGATTGCCTTGGGCGATTAACATCAGCGAAAGCTTCGACTACCCCGTAGAATATACTCCGGTAAACGAAGCCTACTTAAACTTTACCAACTGGGCCACCAGCGGAGGAAGCACCAATACCGATTGGTTTACCGACGCTATTGGCAACCGCGATCTTTCTAAGATCTATCAATAAGTCCCTATCTATACCCCTCTATACAGAGAATCCCCGGCCTTCAGCTTAGCTGATCGTCGGGGTTTTCTCATTTAAATAGCCTTCTAATCCTTGCTTTTACAGGGTTTAGGCTTTCGCCTGAAGAAATATTGCACCTATTACAGTCTGGTTGCTAGTTCTTTGCGGTTTATCTATCAAAATAAACCGTTCGTCTAATCATCGTTTTATTGGTGGCCTTGGTCGACAAAAAAAAGCCTTTAGGCTTGCTATATCGCACTTTTGAGCTGTACAAAAACAACAACCATGAAAAATAAAGTAATAACCCTAGCAGCCGCCGCTCTACTTGCTGTAGCTTGTCAGAAAGATAACTCGGCTAATTTAAATGCCCCTGTTTATTCAGATCAGGGAGACATTAAAGAACTTAACATTCCTACTAATTTCGATTTCAGCACCGCGCGTGAAATTGAGGCCAGCATCACCGTAAGGGGATTAAAAGACCAGCCTTTAGGTGGTAAGCGTATTAGCTTCTACAAAGGTGATCCTGATAAAGGGAATGCCAGCCTATTAGGAGTTGGGGTAACCAACCCAGCGGGAATGCTCGATATGCCCGTACAAATTCCTTCTTATACCGAAGAAGTAGTGGTAGTTGCTCATGCAGCCGGATTTGCTAACAAGCAAGTAGTTTCCAGCTTATCCAATATTCAAATTGATTTTGGTGGTACTCCTCAACGTGATGGCATTGTTGGAAAAACTGCCGGCGTGCAAAATGTTACACCAATCAGTGGTAATTATTACTACATGGGTGGCTTTAGCACGGGTTCACAAGCTGGTTTGCCAAATTACCTTGAGCCACAAGGAGATAATATCTCTCAGCAGTTTTTAGATGATGTAAATGCCTCTTTACCAGAAAACGTTTCGATTCCCAATAACAATCCTTCTTACCTAACTACGGGTAATGAACTAGACGTGATTGTGGATGAGACAAGCGATGTGTGGGTGACTTTCGTGTCGGAAGGAGCGGCCTACAAAAATACCTTAGGATACTATGTGTTCGACACCGACAATCCACCAGCAAGTGTAAACGATATCGACTCGGTATTTGTGATTTTACCAAATGCTTCTGTAACTGGCGGTTTAGGTCAGCTGGTAGCTGGAGATAAAGTTAAACTAGGCACCTTTGAAGGTGGTAAAACCATTAGCTGGGTGCTCTTTCAGCAAGGTTGGAATGGCAATGGCGTAAACGTAAATGCTACTAAATTCTACTCTCGTATCGAATTCAATACCGCAGAAAGCGATCCTACTAAACGTCAGCATACTGTACAATTATTAGACATTGGTCGTGAGCGTTTATTAAATGCCTTTGAAGATCAAACTCGAAGTAATAACGGCTCCGATAATGACTTTAACGACTTGGTATTCTATGTTACCGCTAACCCTTGGGAAAACGTAAACACTGGTGGAATTCCTCCGGTAACGCCAGAAGATGATTGTGATAATGATGGTGTATCTGATGAAAGTGATGACTTCCCATGTGATGCTAGCCGTGCAGTGCGCAACACCTTTACTGGAACTTTGGCTTACGAAGATTTATGGCCTTCACAAGGTGACTACGACTTTAACGATATGGTGGTAGATTACGAAATCGATCACATTTTAAATGGCTCAAACCTTTTGGTAGAAGTAGAAGTAGATTGGACCGTACGTGCAGTAGGAGCAGGCTTCCATAATGGTTTCGGCTGGTCTTTCGACGGACTTAATCCAAATGTAATTGCCAGTGTAAGTGGACAGGATTTAAGCGAAGGAATTATTAGCAATTCGTCCAATGGTACGGAGAGCGGTCAAACCGACGCAGTAATTATCAGCTTTGATGATGTGTTTAATGTAATGCCAAACCCTAGTTCTAAATTCGTGAACACCATTGAAGGTGAACCTTTTGTGGCGCCACAGACCATCAGCAATAAAATCACTTTTACCAGTCCACAGCAACAATCTTTAGTTGGCTTACCTCCTTACAATCCCTTCATCTTTACCGATGCTACCCGTGGAAATGAGGTGCACTTAGTAAACAAGATGCCTACGGATTTAGCCGATAACAGCAAATTTGGCACAATGGCCGATGCTACGGATGTAAATGCCGAATCGACGTATAAAACTGAAAATGGTTTGCCTTGGGCGATTCATATCAGCGAAAGCTTTGATTACCCAAAGGAGTACACTCCAGTAAATGAAGCTTACTTAAACTTCGCAAGCTGGGCTACTAGTGGCGGAGCGAGCAATGCCGATTGGTTTACCGATGCAATTGGCAACCGAGATCTGAGTAAGATCTATCAATAAGTCCCTATCTATACCCCTCTATACAGAGCATCCCGACCCTCAGCTTTTGCTGGGGGGCGGGATTTGCTTTTTTATAAAACCTGACAATAAGGCCGAAATAGGAAAGGGGGCAGGGCCTTTGCGGCAAAGAGGGAAATTAATTTCACTATGTCAAAAGTAAAAGCCACCGATACGGTGTTAGTACACTACACTGGAAAATTGGAGAACGGAGAAGTATTCGACGATTCCACCGGTCGCGATCCATTAGAAGTAAGTTTAGGTCAAGGGATGGTGATTCCCGGTTTTGAGAATGGCCTTATCGATATGGAAGTAAACGAGAAGAAAACCATTCAGATTCCAGCGGCGGAAGCTTATGGTGAGCACCGTGCGGAATTAGTGCAGGATGTGCCTAAGAATCAGCTTCCAGAAGAGATTAAGCCAGAGGTTGGAATGCAATTAGTATCTCAAACTCCCGACGGACAGCAGATCCCATTGGTAGTAACCAAAGTAGAGGAGGAGCACATTACCGTAGATGCTAACTCTCCACTTGCAGGTAAAGACTTAACCTTCGATTTAGAATTGGTAGCAATTAAGTAAGCAAAGCGCTATAATGGCCTTTGCAAATTAAATTGCTTAATTATATTTGCAGCCCGCAAATTTAGCGGGCATCGGGATGTAGCTCAGTTGGTAGAGTACACGTCTGGGGGGCGTGTGGTCGCTGGTTCAAGTCCAGTCATCCCGACATTAATAGAAACTAAAGCACTCAAGAAATTGGGTGCTTTTTTTGGTTCTTTACCTAGTCAGTGTATGTTAGTTGCTAATCAAGTGTATTAAAAAACCTCTCAAAGAAGAGAATATGACAGGTCATTAATCATAGTCTTTATTGTTAACTTAGGCTATGAATTCACTAGTTTGAGTGAAAGAAGTAGAGGATTATTCTACTAACTTGCAAAGGATGAGAATTGACGAAATAAAACTTGAAAATTTCAAGGGCTTTGAAAGTGAAACATTCTCTTTTCCAAGCCAGTTTACGGTTATTATCGGGAATAATGCCAGCGGGAAAACCAGTATATTAGATGCTATAGCGGTTGCAGCAGGGTCATTGTTTTTAGGTTTAGATGGTGCCGAAAGTCGAAACATTCAAAGGGATGAAATAAGATTAAAGTGGGTTGACGGTGATCCTAGGCCTCAATTGCCGGTCCTTGTTTCAGCCATAGGCTCAGTCTCTGATAAAAAAGGTATTACTTGGCGTAGAAGAATTACTAGCGATCAAGGCCGAACCACTAGGAAGGGGGCGGAGGCGATTGCTAACCTTGCTAAGGAAATGCATCAAAAGTATCGATCTGGATCAAATGCAGTAATTTTCCCGGTAATCGCTTATCATGGAACTGGTCGCCTTTGGGCCGAACATCAGGAGAAGGTTGATTATAAGAAAAACACCGAACACGTTCTATCTGGATATAAAGACTGCCTTTCGCCTAAATCTTCAAGCAAAGCATTTTTAACTTGGTATAAAACCTTTTATCAGGATGCTACGAACTTTGATAATAAGAAGGATAAAACGCTACTTAATACTTTTAATAAAACGATCACCAAACTCATTCCGGAGTGGTATGACATGAAGTACCATTACGGACTTGATCAATTGATTGGTTTTTACAAAGGAGAAAAAGGAGAGGAAAGACAGCAGTCATTCAATAATTTAAGTGATGGTTATAGAAATATGATTGGCATGGCTGCTGATGTAGTTTACCGCTGCTTAAAGTTGAACTCCCATTTAGGGGCTAATGCGGTAAAAGAAACCCCAGGTATTGTGCTTATTGATGAACTAGACCTTCATCTTCACCCCAAATGGCAGCGACAAGTAGTTAAGAAATTAAAAGAGACTTTTCCTAAAGTTCAGTTTATATGCACCACTCATTCACCTTTTATTGTTCAAAGTCTTAATGCGGAGGAGCTTATAAATTTAGATGGAAAGGTGCTCGCCGCAGATCCATTCAAAAGGTCTTTAGAAGAGAACGCACTTTATATGGGTGCAGAAACCGAGAGAGGTGAAAGGTTTCAAGAGAAAGTGAATGACGCTAAGCGATTTGATGAAATTCTAAACAAAGCTGTAGAAGCAAAGAGTCGTTCAGCCTTATCTGGGGAGGAGTTGCAGACTCTCAACGACATTCTATTGAAAAATAGTGATGATCCAGCTTTAGTTGCTAGACTTCAGATTAAGAGGCTGTCTAAACTTGGATTAGATGAGACCAGTTAATAAAGGCGTAGTTCCCACGGATGAAAATGGCGACCCTAAAGTCTATAAAGAATATGGCTATGCCAGAAGAGACTTGATTAACCGAATGGGAGAATACTGTTCTTATTGTGAAGTTCGGCTGCCTGCTTCACTGGCTGTTGAACATGTTAGACCTAAGTCTTTGAACCCGAACTTAGAAACGGCCTGGGATAACTTTCTATTGGCTTGCACCAATTGTAATTCAATAAAAGGCAAAAAAGACATTGATTTAGAGGAATATGTTTGGCCGGATAGGCACAATACAAGTCTTATTTTTAAGTATGAAGACAATGGTTTTATTAAGCCTGTAAAAAATCTTAGTGTTGAGATAACTGAGAGGGCTAAAGCTTTATTGGATTTGGTTGGCTTAAATAGGACTACTTCTGCAGAGGGTACCAATGATTACGATAAAGCTTCAGATAGACGCTTTGAGAACAGGCTTTCAGCGATTCTTCATGCCTACGAGTCTGTTCACTTATTGGAAGAGGCTCCCGATAATGCCAAAAAGCCTATCATTCAACTACTCATGAAAGTGGTTCAATCAGGTGGTTTTTGGTCAATTTATATGATGGCCTTTAAGAATCATCCTGAGGTCAGAAGAAATTTGATTCAAGCTCTTCCAGGTACTCGTGAGGAGTTCTTTAATGAAAATGGCGAGCCAGTTGATTAAAAGGCAGTTATTAGTATAGGTGCAAGGCCAAGAGCGCAAATATAAATTCGCAGGCCGAAAAAGTTCAATTTAGATTTGCCATCTCAATTAAGCTCAATTCCCCATAATTCACCTCTCAAAAATCATGGCCTAAGATTTGCAGCTATCTCTAGGCAGAGCCAAGCTTTCCCGGTCTTCCAAAAGACTCAAAAAAAAAGTACCTGAGAAAAAATAAAAAGCTCAGGTGAAAATTTAAAAAGCTCAGGTACTTTTTCCTAAAAGTACCTGAGCTTTTTAGTTTTTGCTGGCCAGCAAAACTTAGGACTAGGCCAGTAAAGTAGTGGGAGTAGGCGAGCAAAGTGCTAGCAGCAGGGCGGTAATTTGCGTTTGTTTAAGGGTAATAGCTTAAAAGGCCTCAAAGAGCGCTGTGCTAGGCGGTAAAATCTGTCCCTTTATATTTCTTAGCTTAGCCATAACCTAATCTGCTTTTAATATGAAACCAACTGCTACGCTATTCCTGGTAATTATCATTTCATTTTTCTTTAGTGCAAGCTGTGCTAATAATAACCAGTCACAAGACAGTCCTGTAAAGCCAGTCTCGCAAGAAGAGCCGGTTTATCAATTGGCGCTAAGCTTAAATGAAGAGAAACAGGTAGGAAAATGGGAAAATGGAAAAGCCGACTTGTCGGGGCTATCCTTACCTTTTTCATTTTCTTGGGAGGGAAGTGTTTATGAAGTGCATAAAGCAAGCACCATTGGCTGGGAAAAACAATCCGGGACTTTCAATCTATATTTAAGCTTAGAAGTTTTTAATAGAAATACGGGCGACACTCTGCTTTATGCGGCGCCTCTAAACCTCATTAATCGCTTAAATCCTAAAGGGAGTCCTTTACCTTGTTGTCAGGCCTATTTACATTTATGTAAGCCAACCAAGGGTGCAGCCCAAGGATTTCAGAGAAACTCTAATGCTTGTATTATCGGTTGCGATTGTGGTAAAAGTCCATGTGACCATAGTTTGAGCACTGGCGATTTAAAGGGAACTGATTTGATATCCGAGATTAGTAGGCATTTGATTGCCAATAGTGACTCTAATTAATAAATGAAAATAAACTTGTCACGCTTAAGCCGAGTCTCAGCGCAATTTGTACAGACTGAAGTCGATAAATAGGTGTGTTGATAATGTACTTTACTGGAAACCATCTTTTTGGTCTACTATTCTTCATTATAATCTCTTTGGTTTCAGCCGCAATTAAACTACGTAAAGCCATCGTTGAAGGATTGATGGAGCACTCTTTCAGTCCATACTGGAGAGCGAAATCGTAGTCAAAATCTTTGGGGTTTACTCCTTCATTATGTTGAAGAGCCGATTCAATTCGATCTAGAGCTTTTACAAGTTGGGCTTCCTTGCTTTCTTGCCCATTGTATTCCTCCCACAGCTTTAGCAAGGCCGTTTGTGAACTATTAGGTAAGAGGCTCACCATTTCTTTAAAATCTCTATCCTCATATTGATCTGCATTGGGTAAAAACTGCTTTTTTGGAGCGGGAATGTCTCCTTGCAAGGCTTCACCTAAATCGTGAATCAGACTCATAGCCAGCATTTTTTCTAAATTCAGTTCTTGCGAATACTCTTTCTGGAAAAGCATTACTAATACGGTAAGTCTCCAAGAGTGTTCGGCTATACTCTCTTTTTTCCCTTTGCTGGTCCTAGCCGCTCGGTGTTCGTTTTTCAATGCTTCACAGGCCTTTACAAAGGCTAGTACTTTCCTAATTTCCTTGTCCATCTGTATTAATATTTAAAATCTCCTATACAATCTTATTGATACCTTTTAGGCTTAATGTTCTTGTATTGAGTTCTTTGTGATGTAATATTCTCACATTGTAAATGGAATGGATGTAGAACGATTTGTAAATCGGGATTAAACTTGTTCTACAGGCCTCAAGTAAGCTTGCTAATGAAGAGACAAGGGCTTTTGCTGCGGTAGAATTGAAAGAGAATTAATCGGTTTAGCTAAATAAGAGTAGAGCAAAAAAGTGCGAATCTGGAGAAAGCCAAAGCCACCAGCAGTCAAAGATTAAACTTACTGGCCTAAATAATATAAAATAGAAGGGCCGTTATTTAGACAGAATTAAACAAGCCATGAAAAAACTACTAAGCCTACTTTTTACGATTATCCTCTTTAGTGCCTGTGAAGAGCAACAATTATCCAACGGCGATAAGTTGTCAAGTGGCGTGACCGGAGTGGAGCAAAGTATTCCAATTACTCATAGAGAAGCTCCTCATCCAGCAGGTAATTCGAAAATAATTAAAGAAGGCCGCTTAGGCTTAGAAGTAGAAAACCTAGAAGAAGCAAAGTATTTCACCGATTCTTTATTGAATAGATATCAAGCCTATTATGGTGAGGAAAAGTTAGAGCGCAGCTCCTACAGGCAGAGTTACAAGCTGCTCATACGTGTTCCAAGGCAGAATTTCGAAAAATTGGTTTCGGCTTTTGATAATGGAAGCGGCCAAATAATTTACAAAGAAATCGAGAGTGAAGATGTAGGCGAGGAGTTTGTGGATTTGGAAACGCGTTTAAATTCGAAACGTGCTGCCTTAGAACGTTATCGTCAGCTATTACAAAAGGCGAATTCCATTGAAGATATTCTTTTAGTGGAATCTAAAATTCGATTTATCGAAGAGGAAATTGAAAGTAAAACGGGCCGACTACGGTATCTGCAAGATCAAGTGGATTACAGCAGTTTATCGGTGGATATCTCCAAGGAGATCATCATGGAATCTAAAGAAGACGATGGTTTTGGTCGACAGGTCCTTAATGCCTTAGGCGATGGTTGGTCTGGATTTAGGAGCTTAATAATATTCGTAATACGAATCTGGCCATTTTGGTTGGTTCTTTCCCTCTTAATCTGGATCATCACTAAAGGACTAAGAAAAAGGAAGAATGGCTAAGTGAGGTGTATAGCTTGCTATAATGTAAGCTGAAGGTAGATTGATTTAATATATCAATAATAGGATTATTATAATGATTTCCTTATTTTGAAGGACATTAATGGTTTAATTTTTAAGCTTTTTAGTCTAGAAAACACCCCACTTTTTCTATGAAAGTTTATAATGTACTGTCCTCCATACCAGCGGTCAAGGGTAAATTCACCCTTAAAATTCTATTTGTAGCTTTTGTTGGAATTCATATTCCACTTTTTGCCATTATAGGCTATTTGGTGGTCTCTGCTTTGGATGCTGAAGGAGCTTGGACCATCGGACTCCTAACTTTAGGATTTACCTTATTAGCCACCATTGCCACATTATTGGTTTTAAATAGTCTTCTTCAACCAGTACTAAAGGCTAAAAAGGCCTTAAACGATTATATAAAATACTCTAAGGTTCCGAATTTACCCACAAATTACAATGATGAGGCTGGGGTTTTAATGCGCGATATTCAGCTGGCCATTAACACTTTAGAGGAATATGAGGAACGCCGTTTAAGTTCCTTGCAGCTTTTGTCGCATGATCTGCAAAGTCCTTTAAGAACCACACTTGGAATACTCGATTTTGTAAAGGAGGAGAAGGATCCCGAATTTATTAAAGAGCATCATTTGCTAATTGAAGAGTCGCTCCAAAGTCATTTAAGTGAATTAGAAGCTTTACTCAAGGAATTAAAGGATTCTCGCAAGGCTGGAATGGAATCCGTAGAGCTTAAGGAGTGTTCCTTAACTGATTTATTTACGGCCGTTGAAAAGCGCTTTGCGATGGCTTTAAGTCAGAAGGAATTAAAACTAGAGCTACAGAATGACTTAGATGTGCTTAAAGTACCGCAATCTCCGCTTCATAAAAGCATCATTAATATTATTAGCAATGCTATTAAATATAGCGAGCCTTCTTCCATCATAAAGCTCTCCACTAAACTGAAGGGGGATTTTCTATATATTTCCATTAAGGACCATGGCGAAGGCTTCGACCCTGAGGATACCTCTAAGATTTTTCAGTATGATTTATCACTGCGCAAAATTGGAGAGGCGCAAAAGGAAAACTCCCATGGGGTAGGTCTGCACCTTTGTCAAGCCCTTATGAATAAAGCTGGTGGCGAGATAAGGGCCTTTAGTGAAGGCAAGGGAAAAGGCGCCACATTTACCATTAAATGTCCAGTAGAGAAATTAAAGGGACAGGCGAATCACAATAGGGAAGAACGCAGCTTCTCCTTATAAGCTCTCCCAATCGGAATTAGTTGTTCATTTTTTAGGCGGAGCTGTGCGCTCTGCATCTCAGTAATGTGCTTAACATTAACCAAGTAAGAGCGATGGGCGCGTATGAAACCATTTTCTTGCAGGCTATCTTCCCAATAATTTAGGCTCTCTTTACTTAAGATAATACGATCCTTTAGGTGCAGCTCGGTATAGTCCATATCGCTTTTTATAAAGCTCAGCTCTGCGGTATTAACCCTCTGATAATCATAGCCAGTCTTTACCATAAACTCCTGGCTCGTAGAATCGGGTTCTTGGTCTAGGAATTTCTGAATAGCTTTCTGAAATCGCTCGGGGGCAATGGGTTTTAAAAGATAATCAATCACTCGATATTCGTAACTCTCCAAGGCATAATCGGGAAAGGCAGTGGTTAATATTACCGCCGGTGGTTCTTTTAAATTTCTTAGAAAGTCCATTCCCGACCACCTTGGTAAATGAATATCTAAAAAGATAAGATCGACTTTATTCTCTTGCAGCCAATCTCTAGCATCTACAGCATTGGTAAAGGATTGCTTCAATTCTAAGTTTGGATATTTTTCCAAATAGCGCTTAATAATTCGCTGTGCCGGAATTTGATCTTCGATAATGATGCACTGCTTCATGAGGCTCGGTTTAACTGAAGCTGCAAGTCCAATTCCAATTCAAATTGATCGGAGCCATCCTTTATCGACAGTTGATGTTGCTTAGGATAGAGTAAATGGAGTCTTTTTCGAACATTTTGCAGTCCTATTCCGCCTTTAATATCTTGAGTGTTGCTTTCACTTCCTTTGCGATTACGGCAATGGAATTTAAGTTCGCCTGCTTTATTGATAGTCAGGCTAAGTTCTATCTCCAAATTATCACTGAGGCTGGCCAAACTATGCTTAAAAGCGTTTTCTACAAATACATTTAAAATTAATGGAGCGATCTTAAAGTCATAGGAATCAATTTCCTTTTTCCATTTTAAAATTCCACGTTCCTCAATTTGTAATTCACTAAGCTCAATAAAGCTATCTAATTGCTCTACCTCATGTTTTAGTGGTACATACCGATCTTGTGCTTCATACAGCATATAGCGCAGTAGGCCCGAGAGCTTTAATAAAATAGTAGGCGTTTTAGGTGAGTTTTCTAAAGCGAGCGCATATACATTATTCAGATTGTTAAAGAGGAAATGTGGGTTTATCTGAGATTTTAAAAACTGCAATTCGCTTTCATTAATCAAGCTTTGCAATTCTTGCAGTTCTTTTTCTTTAGTGATGGCATCCCAAGCGAATTTAAAGCCAGTTAAGATGGTAATTACCGGCAGTAAGTCTATTAAGGATCGGAAAATACCAGGGAAATGACTGCCTCGAGTATCGGGGAAAAAGATTTGCTCCAAAAGCCCTTCTTCCACTAGCATTACCAAGGCTAATAGTCCAATTAAAGCAGCAAAAAAGCCAATATACTTTTTGGGGTAGAGTAATTTGGGGAATAAAAGGTAATTGAGAATGGCAGCGGCAATGGTGTAGTTAAGGAAGAAATACACTTCATAGGTTTCCACCTGATGGTTTTCGCGCCAACCTGCCCGGTCGAAGGCATAAAACACAAAAACCAAGGCATGCAGTATAATCTGAAAGATTAGCTCCCAAGCCCATTTTTTATTTCGAAAATCCATATTCACATTGCGAAGCTATCATTCTCCTAGAAAGAGTTTTAGTAAAAGCAGCTTAACGGCGATTTCAAATAGGCGAACAACCAAATTGATCTTCAATTGTAGTTTAACCATCGACTTTGGTCGTTGGGCAGGAATTATTTGAATTTAGCTCAATTGCACAGTTCTTTTGCAGCGAAATATTTGGGATATGCAGAATTTTTGGACAAGCCTCTTTTTTATCGCCTTTATGGGATCTTCTTTTTTACTCCAAGCTCAGGAGGAAACCAAGATTAGCGGAAAGGTGTTGGATGAGGCGACTAAAAGTCCCATTCCCTATGCTTCCATTTCCCTTTACGATGCTGAGACCAATAAAATTAAGGGCGGAACGACTACCGATGATAATGGTAGTTTCCAGCTAAATACCACCCTTAGTTCCTTTTACCTAGAATTAAGCTTTATTGGTTATGAAAATAAGGTGCTAAAAGATCTAAAGCCTGTAAATGGTCTTATTAACCTGGGTGATATCCTATTGAGTGAGAATAGTCAAAGTTTAGATGAAATTCAGGTAACAGCAGAAAAGTCGGTGACCGAGTTTAAGCTGGATAAACGTGTTTTTAATGTGGGTAAGGATATTAGCACCTCTGGATTAGGGGCCTTAGATGTTTTAGAGAGTGTGCCCTCGGTAAATGTGAATATCGAAGGTCAGGTTAGCTTAAGAGGGAACTCAGGAGTGCAAATTCTCATTAATGGCAAACCCTCGGTTTTAGCCGATGAAGGAAGTAATGCCTTAGGGACAATCACCGCAGATATGATTGAAAGTATCGAAGTGATTACGAATCCATCCGCCAAGTACGAGGCGGAGGGCACCAGCGGGATTATCAATATTATTTTAAAGAAGGAAGAGAAGAAGGGCTTTAATGGCTCGGCCTCGGTAAATACTGGAGTGCCTGATAATCATAGTATTGGAGTGAGTTTAAATCGCCGCACCGAGAATTTTAATTTCTTTACCCAATTTGGAGCTGGCTACCGCTCTTTGCCTCGCATCAACGAAAGTTTAAACCGTAATTTATTGGATGGCACTGAGGTATATAGCGAAGGGAAGGAATTTAGGAATGAGAATTTCTACAACATTACCCTAGGAACAGATTACCATATAAATGATTGGAATGTAATTACCCTTTCCGGGAATTTTGCCTACGAAATTGAAGATCAGCCCTCGGAAACTGATTTTGAGATACGCAATGGCAGCGATTCCTTATTATCGGCTTATCGTCGTACCGAGAACACTTCGGCTACAAATCCCAAGTATCAATATGATTTGCAGTACGAGAGGCAGTTTAAAAGTCATGAAGATCATAAGCTCTTAGTAAGTGCCCTAGGTCGATTTTTTGGCAAGGAGCTAAGTTCCCAATTCGTAAACACCGCTCTGGAAAACAGCGATGTAGATCCAAATCAACGTACCGAAACCAGTTTCTTCGATCGCAGTTTTGTGTACAAGGTAGATTATACCAATCCTATTACTGAGGAATACAGCATTGAAGCAGGGGGTATTTACGATCAAAATAATGTGGGTAATAATTATGAGGTACTAAATAATAGCGCCAACGGCTATATTACCGATAGCAGCCTCACTAATAATTTCGAGTATAATCAAAGTGTTCTGGGAATCTATGGTACAGCGGCTTATGAAGGTGAGCGTTGGGGGGTTAAATTAGGATTACGTTACGAGCATACTTTGCTTAACACCTTATTAACTACTACCAATGAAGCCAATAATCAGGATTATTCTAATTGGTTTCCCAGCCTGCATACCACCTATGAGTTTTCACCGCGATTTTCGCTTCAAGCGGGTTATTCCCGTCGGATTTCTCGTCCACGGATGTGGGACCTAAACCCTTTCTTTAATATTCGTAACAACTATAATATCAGAAGAGGGAATCCGGCCCTTCAGCCCGAGTTTGGTGATTCTTATGAATTAACTGCCATTAGCATTTTTGAGAAATTTTCCATTAGCACCAGCATCTATCATTTATATGCTACAGAGGTAGTAGATCGGGTTACCTTCTTCGAAAACAACGTAAGCGTTACCAAACCCATTAATGTGGGAAGTCGCAACCAAACCGGTTTAGAAATTACTGGCAAATACAACCCCGTGAATTGGTTAAGTATAAATGGCGATTTCAACTATGGTTATTTTAATCGGGAAGGAGTTTTTGAAGATCAAGACTTTGCCTTTGAAGGCGATAAGTGGAATAGCCGGATGACCGCAAAGTTTAAATTACCAGCCGATTTTGATTTGGAACTTAGTGGCAATTACAATTCACCTTTTGTAAATGTGCAAGGCAATGTTTCAGGTTTCGCTTTCGCTGATCTTGGTATTCGTAAAAAACTATGGAATGGTAAGGCGGTAATCAACTTTAGCATTCGCGATGTATTTGCTTCCCGGATTTATGAAAACTTTGTTTATCAAGAAGACTTTTACGCTTATTCCTTCTCCCAAAGAGGGCGTTTCTTTACCCTTGGCTTTAGCTACAGCTTTGGAAAAGGGGAAGCCATGACCTATAGCGGAAGACGACATTAATTTCAAATTTAATATGAAAGCTCACCACAAGATGCGAGTTTGGCATCGCTACCTAGGTTTTTTCTTAGCCGGAATAATGGCAGTTTATGCGCTAAGCGGAATTGTATTGGTTTTCCGCGATACGGATTATTTCAAAAATCAAGAAATAATTAATGAGCAGTTGCAAACGGGTTTAGATTCAGAGCATTTAGGACAAGCACTAAATATGAGACGGCTTAAGGTAGAGAAGGAGGAGTCTGGGATGCTATACTTTCGTGATGGCCAATACAATTCCATCACTGGAGAGGTGTTTTACACCAAAAAGGAGCTGCCTTTCTTTTTAGATAAGATGACCCATCTGCATAAAGCAACCAGCAGTAGGCCACTTTACTTCTTAAATATATTCTTTGGCTTAAGACTTTTATTCTTTGTGGTTTCTTCCTTTTGGATGTTTTTCCCAGGAACCAAAATATTTAAAAAGGGCTTGTTGTTTACGGCCATCGGGGCAGTATTAACCTTTGTACTTCTTTTTGTTTGATTTAATTATGCTTGGCAAGGGATAGGATTGCGAAATGCCAGTATATAGTAAAGCCTCAGAGTTTCTGGGGCTTTTTTTATTGGCAAAATATCCAAAAGCCATTTATAAAACGCTTAAGCCTCTGCTAATCAGTTCGTGTTTTCCTTATTGAGTGAAAATAGTTCTGATGAAAAACAACGATACAGAATCACTGATTCCCGAAGAGCGGGTGGCCCAATGCATTATCATCCTTAGAGGGGAGAAGGTTATTTTAGACTTTCACTTAGCCGCCTTTTATCAAGTAGATAATAAGAACCTTAAACAGGCTGTACGTCGAAATTTAGAAAGGTTCCCTGAAGATTTTATGTTTAGGCTTAGTAACCAATAGATTAGCCTCCTGGTATCACAAAATGTGATACCCTCAAAAAGCCATTTGGGGGGATCTAAACCTTTTGCCTTTACCGAGTCGGGGGTAGCAATGCTGGCCAGTATTTTAAAAAGCCCCATGGCAATTTCAACCAGTATTGGCATTATAAGAACCTTCACCCAATTACGGAAGATGAGCCTTAACTATGAGGAGCTTAAAGCCCGTATTGATAGTATTGAGAACGATTTCGGTAGAAAGTTTCGAATTTTATTTCAAGCCTTGGAAGGCATGAAGGAGCCTGAAGCTGAACGTAAAAGGATCGGATTTAAATAGCACTTAAAAAGTAAATTGCTGTTTATTAAGGTTTTAACTTAGGGGTATCACAATTTGTGATACCCCTAAAGCATTCAAGAGGTCTATTCAGGTGAGTTCCCATCTTAAAGGGAGTTTTTAGGTAGCAGATGATGTAATAATAGGCTATTAATAAGCCAATTTGCAATTGCTAAAAACCTTAATTACTTGTTAATAAGGGTTTTATTTAAGGGGTATCACAAATTGTGATACCCCTTAAAGACTCAAGTTTAGGTCCTCGTTTCTACCATTTCCTTAATAAGCCATTAGGCAGTGCACTGGCTTCGAACTCATTTAGCACCTGAGCATTAAATGGATTTATACGCCAAACTTTATGCGGCGCAACAAAGGCTCTTGCATCGAAAAGGTAAAGGCTCTTGCTTTCAGCGTGAAAATCCAAACCATAAAAGTTTTCACAATTTAGTCGCACTATGCCTTTCGCCTTAAAATGGTTGGTTTTTTGATGGTGGTAAAGGCTATCGCCATCGTAGCTGAAGAAGCCATTTTGGCCACCAGCCGAGCATAAAGCTCCATCTAAAATCTTTACAGAATCTACGAATGAAAGGCTTGAATCGGGATGAGACCAAGAGTAAAGCACACCATTATCTAAAGCGATAAACAGGTTTTCTTGATAGTTTAAAACCGCCCTTACATTATCATTAAAACGTATTAACTCTTGGGGAACAGCATTAGGAGCCACAATGCTTTCGACTTGCGAGGGATAAACTAAAAGCAATTGATTACGCCAGCTGCAAAGGGAATTTGGAATACCGTTAAGGTTTTTGTGGGCGATTAAGTTTCCATCCAAATCAAGCTCTTGCAGCTTAGGTTTATAAAGGTCGCTCATCCATAAACTGCCCTGCCAAAACCACAGGTTTTTTGGAGCGCCCAGTCCCGGACTACTTTTTAACTCGGTCCAATCAGCATTACAAATCACCAATTCATTAGAACCATTCATTACCAAATAATAGCGATCGCCAATTTTATGAGCTTCTTGTATTACATCGCCTAAGGGCTGGGCATTGGCCTGTCGGAAAAGCCCATCTTGATAAATACCTTCCTCCGGATCAAACTGACCTAAACTGGCATTACCCCACTGGAAATTTCCTTCATTCACAATGATGGCTAAAGTTGAATCAGGTACTACTTCGGATCCATTTACCGACTGTGGCCCAAACTCCTAATGCCAGCTTCCGGTCGCCAAGCAATTGTCTGGTAATCGATATCTCCCAAATTATGTACGCTAAAGCTCAGTTTTAAATAATGGTTGCTAATTACTTTTCCATAACTAAGCTGAAGATCCTGAAGGATATAGCCAGGTAAATAGTATTGATTGCCCTCATCTAAATAGTATCGATCGGTAAAGTTGAGGGAATAGGCCAAACGCAATTTTTTATAATAGACCTGGGGATTAAAGTTTAAGCTATGCCCAGGATTATAAGGCAGTTGATTACCTTCTGCTTGGGGATTAGAAGTATTAGATTTTATTTGATTAAAAAGGATCTGGTAGTTTATATCGGCCCCATAGCGCCATTTCCCTGAAAAGAATCTTAGCTTCCAAATAAAATCGCTTCCATAGTTCTGAACCGATTTTAAATTTACCGGCCTCCATAAATTATTTAAGGGCGTCCATTGTATCCAGTTGCCTACCCACATAAAATAACTATGTAGTTCCCAACGGCTGCTCCAATTCGAACTCTCTAATTTATAGTTTAAACCAAAGTTCACTTGATAACTTTCCTCTGGCTCTAAATCTTTATTTCCGGCAAGATCCCAGTATAAATCATTGAGGCTCGGTACCCGGTAATTCCGACTGATGCTCAAATGTGGTTCTAACTGAAAATTTCCGATATGCCAAGTTAAACTCCCTGTGAGCGGAGCAAATTGATCATCATATAATTCGCTTCGTAATTGCAAGTTGACGGTGCCCGCATTTGGCAATTCGAACTCGATAGTACCATATAATGCATTAAGCCAACGCATTGCATTCTGATTGTAACCATTCGATTGCACTCTATCGTTTCGACTTTGAAAGGCGATTTCAGCATCTAGCCAATGGCGCTGCATAGTTTTTAGTCGTAATTGAGCTTGGTAGGATTGGTAATTGTTTTGATCTACCGAGTCGGAGCCTGCGAGCTGAAAGCGATTAGAGGAAGCCACCAAACCCACTTGGGCTTTAAATATGAGCTTCTGATCAACATATTGTTTTTGGTATTCATTATTCCAGAAGAGATTTTCATCGGTCATCCGATCAAATAAACCGGCATTGGTGAGCTGGATGCGCGGAAGCGATCTTTTAGTTTGGCTGTACCAAATAGTACTGCTTAGAAATTGTTCTGGTTTTAAACGATAATTTAAAGCCTGTTCTAAATGAATTTGCTGGAAATCCGCATTTTGCAATTCTTGGTCCCGAGCTTCTTCTCCGGGAATACGGTAGGGATAGTTATTTTCTAATTGATGAAAGGAAACACTGGTTTGAGCACGTAATTTACGTTTACCATAAGCTGTCCAAGCTTGGTATTCTTGTCGCCCAAAACTACCTGTTCCAGCACGTAAGTACAGTTTGTTCTTCCCGCGCTTAGACCATTGTGTATTAAGGTTTAAGGCCGCACCAATACTGCCCGAGCCTAAGGGCAAGGAGCCGGCCCCGAAATCTACTTCTAAGCTTTCCCAAGGCTTACTTTGCAAAAGAGAGAGATCCATTAAGGCGAGGTTAGGCGGACTAATATCTAATCCATTCCAATACACTTTATTATGGTTGGAGGAAGTACCGCGCACGCTTAAAGTAGCAATGCCATTGGAGCCGTAAGATCGAACAAACAATTCGGTATTTTGCTTTAGAGCTTCCGCAAGATTAAAGGCTTGGAAGTCTAGAAGACTATCGCTACTATAGGCAATTCGGTGTCCATCATTACCTTCAATGCGCGAAAACTCCAGCGATAGCTCCTTTAAAATGGCTTGCATGCTATCGCTAAGCCAAATAGCGCTACTGTCTTTTTGGGCTTTCACCTGATGGGCAAAAAGTAAAAGCGATATGATGAGTAAATATCTCAAGGCCTGAGCCATAATTTACTGCGCTTTTGATCGCCGTCCTTAAAATTATATTGCAGAATATAAAGCCCAGCAGGTACTCCGTCTAGCGAAAGCGTAGAACCGGTAGCTATTTTAATGATGGTACCATTAAGGCTAAGCAAATGCATACTTTCTGCCTTTTCTACGCTAACTCTTGTTTTGGCTGGATTAGGGTAAGGAAGTTGGGCTTGGGTCTTAAATTCGTTAATTCCGATGGAATTAGGATTTAGGAAAGCCAAGGCATCTAAATCGAAGCCACCTGAGGCAAAAGCGGTAGGGTAGGGCTCATTTATAATTCGGCCTTGTGCATCGCGACTGGCAAATTGAGGATCGATGCTGCCAATAGCATCTACAATTCGAATATAACGCACGGTATCCAGCTGCGGAAGCTCTGCTAAGTCAAAAGGTTGACCATAATCAGCCCGGTATTTTCCTGCTAAGTTTTTCACATAACTGGGCTCACTAGAACCAAAAGCCCCAGTTTGAACTGAGGTATCTAAAAGACAAGTAGCCGGAAAACGATAAAATGTTTGGCCATCGGCACTCACTTCAACAAAGGCAAATTCTAGAAAAACATCGCTAAAGCTGTTTTCGAAAATGGCAAATTCTGGCCCAGCTTGATTGTAGATTGGGGTACTAAGGTAAAAGGTAGCCAGACCACTATCACCAAGACTCACCACTTGGCCATCGGCATAGCCCAATGCGAGACTAGAGTCGCCATGACTACTAAATCCCAAGCTTTTATTAGCAATATCGAGATAGCCTCTCTGGATAATAACCGAATCGGCCCAATAGCTAATGAGGGAGCTGTCCTTGTGGATGGCGCTTGTACCGGGTATTCCAGCTGCCGGAGCAAAAGGACCCTGAGACTGTGCATGCAATCCCAGGGTGGTTAAAAAGAGCAGTATTCCGAAAAGGAAGCGCATTAGTTTAAGATCAGTCGCTTGGAAACTCCATCTATATTGATGATGTAAAATCCACGTTTCCAATCTTCCACATTTAAAGTATGCTGACCATTTACAGTAGCTTGATAAACTTTTTGGCCTTTTGAGTTAAATACCAAAAGCTCATTATTTCCCTCAGCTTTAATCTGTACTTGGTTTACCGCAGGATTAGGATAAAGCTTAAGCTGAACCAAATTCTGCTCAGGCGAGCTTACAGGCATATCATTATTAGGTACTCGTGGACGCAAGGCTGGAGCAAAGTCTGTATAACTGCAACCAAATAATTCGCCAGCTTTTACATAGGTACTTATGCCAGCATTCATATACCAGTTTCCCACATTTGTAGCACTCCAGGTGCTCCAATAATCTGGCGAACCGCCGATGCCACTCCAAGAATTGTAGGTGATATCATTTAAGAAACCCGCGGCATTTACGCTTAAGCCCGCTATTGCCTGATCAAGATCGCTTAAAACCTGAGAAGCTTGAACGGAATCATTAAAGAGGTAGCCAAAAACGAATCGGCCGCTGTCGGTGCTCGATTGAAAATCAATAAATAGGGCAAGACTATCGCTACCAGATCCAATCCATTGATCAACCATCGTAAAGTTGAAGGAGTTTGGATCGAAAGCAGCAATTGGCTGTCCGGGAACTGCAGCGGGATTAAAATCGGTGTAGCTTAATGCAAACCACTCACCATCTACCAATGGAGTAGCAATACCGGCATTCATTACTAAACTAGAGGTGTCGGCACCACTCCAAGTACTCCAATAGTCGGGTTGACCTGCGAGGCCAGCATGTTCGCCGTAAATAATGTCGTTTAAGAAACCACCGGCAATGGCCACTTGTAGGTTTTCATCAGCGGCAGCTACAGTGTTTAAGAGGTCTTCTCCGGTTTGAGCACCAGAATAGGCATAGCCCCAAACATAGCTAGAGTCGGAAGTTCCGTCATTAAAGTCGATGACCAAAAGGGTGCTGTCGGTACCGGAGCCAATCCAGAATTGTACATCGGAATAATTGAACTGTGCAGAAAGGGGCCTGATCAAAAGGATTACGATCACTAGCCCAAGGAATAATTTTTTGTCCATGTAAACATGAATTAAAAGGGTTGAACAAAATATTCCAGGGGAAAAAGAAAAGCACAAAAATTCGGGCTAGCCGAAATTCGGAGCTTAATGCTTTTATCCTGAAAGCTTTAAGTATGTGCTAATGGCAGGGCTTCTGACTTATCTCACTTTTAAGGCCTTCCCGCATAAACAGTGGCATTGTCTTAAAAGCTTATGAGAATCACAGCTTCAGGAAAAGTCCCGGAATCACACCGGCTTCCCTTTTAATTTCAAGGTGGGACATGCATCCTGCCTTAAAAACCAAAAGCAGGGCAAAAGTAGAAGAATTATTGGAGCTTCTTGATTAATCCTGTAACAACTCCCCAAATTCGAAAATCCATAAATTGAGTAATCCTCAATGGCTCGAAATCCGGATTTTCGGGTTGAAGGTAGTATCCATCTGATTTTTTGAGCAGTCGTTTTACTGTATAATCGCCATTAATAACAGCCAGTATAATCTGACCATCACGGGCTTGGACTTCTTTATCAACGATAAGTAAATCCCCATCGTCAATACCTGCTCCAACCATAGATTGACCGCTAACGCGCACACAGAATGTGGCCTTAGGATTTTTCACCAACTCTTGGGAAATGTTAATGCTGTCGGGGAAATACTCCTGAACATAGGATGGATTTCCGGCGGCTACGCCTACATCAAAAAATGGAATTTCAATTCCCGCTTCAGCTTCGATATCGTAAATGGCTACAGACATAATTCGGATTGAGCTGGAAATTAGCAATTTAAAGAGGGTGGATTTGGATTATGTACTAAGCTTATGCACCCTTTAATGTTAATAAGTCGGATAGTTTTTCAAAGTCCTCAGGATATAATTGATCGAGCACTTCTACATAAGGACGGTTGTGGTAAAAACCCCTATCATAGTTAGTAATTGCCTTTGTGAGGTATTCTCGAGATTTGGGATATTGATGATTGGAGTAGGCAATAAGGGCCAGGTGGTAATGGGCATCAGCTGATTCGGGATAAACTTCCAGCATCCGCTTTAGGGATTCTACCGTTGGCTGATAGTTGTAGCCATACTCTTTTAAGGAAAGAGCCAAATAAAGATGGGCATTGGCATCCACCCACTCGGCACCAACCTCGGTGCTTATCCGATCAATGTATTTCTCCAAATACTTAATGGCATTAGGATAGTTTTTGGCGCCATAATAAGCTACTCCTCGCATGTAATCATGATCTTGAGCCTGGGAGTTGTTAATGGTTCCCGTTATAGAATCCATTTGGTCGAAATCGGCAATAGCCCTTTTATAATCGCGGTAAAAGTAGAGGTAGAGGTAGCCCCTGAATCCCATCCAAGGGTCGGGTTTTAATTCGGCCGCTTTGGCGTAGAAATAGAACATTTCATCGGCCAGGCCACGCTTTACTCTAGCGGTCCCCATTTCTCGCCAAAAGTCACCATTGCTAGAGTCTAAGCTTAAAGCTTCTTTAATATGAAACTGCTCTGGGACCGAGCCTTGATAATGATAGCTTACTCCATTTAAAACGGACTCCGCGAGCTGCGCTTTTTCGGATTCTTTAATGTCTTTTTTATACCACTGATGAGGCTGGCTGCAAGATGCCAGCAGCATCAGGCTAAGGCAGAATATCGATAATCGTCGCATCTTTAATTTTTAAGGTGATATAGGCGTAAGAATCGCGATTCTCCCCGCGAATTACCGTGGGCTGCCAGTTTTCGAGATTATTTAAAAACTCGAAGATGTCTTGTACTGCTTCTTCTGGCAAGCTTTGTTTTTGGTAATTGAAATCATAGGCTTCGGCAATAAATCGCCCGGCCTTACCTTGGCAAGAAATGACAAATCGGAAGGTGAGCATGCCCTCGAAGTTTTTGAAAATACTAGGGTCAACTGCCTTTTTCAACCGATTTACTAGAACCTTCTTACCCTCGGAGTAAGCAGCATCTGGTTCGCCATTATAATAGTCGGCGATAGATTTTTCTTCCCCACAAAGTTTAAAATCGACATGGCTTCCCAAGATTTTATTTGGGTCGATATAGGCTACCCGTTTTTCGCCGTGATAGGCTCTTTTTTTAAACTCCGAAAGCGGCATTTGTTCCATGAGCTCTGTCTCGTAGATGCCTTCATTTCCTTGTTCCCAGCCATAGTAGAAGCCTAATCCTTGGAGATAGATTTCCTTGGCTTTCCAGTCATTAAGGGTGCTATCGGTTTCTAAATTCCGGTAGGAGCGATTAAAGGAAAACTGCAAGCCTTTCTTAGCCTCGATAAGGGTGTCGATTCGATTAAATTGATGGCTAATGTATTGATGTTCTTGATCTTGGTAATTGTAATTCTCTTTGTAAAAGGAACTAGCGCTATCGCGAAAGTTTTTCACTGCTCCCGCTTCAATGCGCACTTCCAGAGTGTCGCCATTTGCGATATACCAAGCCGAATCTACATGTAAAGAGGCTTCATCAATATGAAAGTACTGCCAGCCAACCAGCTCAAAGCCGGCATTAAAGTTCTTCACTTCGAGTACTTCATTATCTAGGATTTGATAAGTGGCATAGGACAAGCGCGTGCGCTGTTCCAGCGTATTATCATAGGGCTTAAAGTGGTTATAATACTTGTTGGCGATCCCTTCTTCTAAAATTTTAGAGGGCGGTAAATGGTCTAGTACCGGATTGTTGTTCATCTGGCAAGCCACCAAGGTAAAACTTGAAAGTAGCGGGATTAGTTTTTTCATCGGTGGGTGAAAATACTAAAACTTAGACCGCTCACTGTGTTCGCTTTTAGATTCTAGAGGCTAGATCGTTCACTATTAGATTTGATTTTGGTGGAATTCTGTTTTTTGCAGATAGTGAAGGTATTTGATAAGGTAAAGCTCTGTGGTTTTTAAGTCTCCTTGTTGCAGAAAGCAAAGGTTTCAATTCCCAAATCTTTAGGTAGGGTAGCTTTCCCTCATAGCGACCACGGGCTTACTTCACCAAAATTTTAAAGGTGCCGTTTAAATCACCGCTTAAAGCAATTTGATATAAGCCAGGCTCTAAGTTTAAATTGAGACGATAGGCATTAAAGGCTTCTATTTGCTCTTGTTTAACTAATTGGCCATTTAAATCAAAGATCATTAAAGTAGCCTGCCATTCGGTATTCTTCTGAGCATCAATGATTAAGTGATCGAGAGCAGGGTTGGGGTAAACTTTAAATTCTTCATCAGCCATTATTAATTTTGGCTCAGAAAGAGATAGGGCCAGCTCAAAATTGGGAATTCCATAACCCAAAGAGTCGTTGGGAGAAGTATAAAGGTGTGCTGATTGACGAATATAATCGGCAATTTCTTCACCTTCTTTGGCAGGATAGGCCTCCATTAAACAGGCTGCTAAACCGGCGATTAAGGGAGCGGAGTAAGAGGTTCCAAAATCAAAGGATACTATACCAGCACCATCTACTAAAGTGGTCGGGGAGCCTTGAGCGGCGACATCAGGTTTTACTCGACCATCGAAGCTGGGTCCACGACTTGAGAATTGGGCATAGTCGCCAAGATAGCTTACTGCACCAACACTTAGTACAGAATCACCATCTGCAGGAGCGCCAATATATTGCCAAGCTTGATCCCCATTATTACCAGCAGAAGAAACCACTAAAATGCCTTTACTGGCCGCCTTATCCGCTGCCTTGGTGATTAAGGTGGTATTGCCATCTAAA
Source organism: uncultured Flavobacteriales bacterium (assembly GCA_950073045.1). GTDB lineage: Bacteria > Bacteroidota > Bacteroidia > Flavobacteriales > Schleiferiaceae > Croceimicrobium. The sequence goes on from CATMQD010000002.1 coordinate 60,442, forward strand.
TCGGAGTAGCTGAAATTGTTTTGGGAATTATCGAAAGTGGTATAGGATACCGAGGTATTAATAAGATGCACTCCAACACTATCCGCAAATTCTGCTGCCATAAGCCAATAGTCCATTTCAATCGGGGTTTCCTGACTAATATCTTCAGTGGTGAAGAGCCAGTAATTAGCATGAGGAGCAGTACCCACAAGGGTATCTGGATGATTGGCGGCCATAATGGAGAGTACCGAATTTCCGTGACTGCCATAGCCTCCAAAAACATTGGTATCGCCACTTATAAAATTATGGGTGCCTAATAGTCGACCAGATTGCAGCAGGCTATCCATACTCGGCGCTTGTTGCAAACCATAGAATCCAGCATCAATAACGGCAATGGTAACTCCTTTGCCAGTATAACCCTCAAGGTGAAGCTTATCGCCATTTAACATTCTTATCTGGCCACGACCAAATCCATAGTCTAATGAATCTGCGGCGCTAAGCTTGCTTAAGTGACTATGATGATTTCTTGGGTATTCGATTCTTTCTACGAAGGGAAGTTCTGCAAATATTTCGGGATTGGGATGCTGCAGGTAGAGGTAGTTAAACCAGCGTGAATAGGCTAGAATTTCGGCATTGAGCTCCTTTATGGCTTGGCGATATTCGGGGGCGATAGGAAGGTCACTTTTCCCAATTTCAATTCCTTGCAAGTTCCTGCGAGCGATGGCTTCTTTAGAAAGAAACTCTTCTGGAGTCTCTAAAAGCTCAACACTAGAGCCTTTGTCTTTTAAGTAAAGTCTAAAACTGGTATTACTTTGAGCATTTAAACCTAGACCGATGAGCAGTAGGAATAGAAGTTTGTGCATGTTTTAATTTTTAGTGGTACAAAAATGCCCACTCCAAACTTTTCGGAAGTTCCAGATTTCATAAAGAGGTTCGGGATTTCATTTAAGCTCAAGTCGGCTCACTTATAAAATTCCTCCACTATTTCTTTGGCTTGCATAAAATCGCTCTCTTCTACCAAAAGGTCTACATCATTTTGGGCTGAGCCAAAGCCAGCTAAACGAGCAGATTCTACATTATTGCGGATTACCGAAGGAATGCCTTGCTCTTCTAAAAGAGCAACAATGCGATTAATAGTGATAGCCGAACTGGTGAGGAGCCGAACGTGATTACTCATGGTGTAAGAATTTGCCTATAAGATAGCAATTTGAAGCTTAGGCAATAATCTTCTTTATAACCCGAAGTTTATGGGTATGGCCGCGTTCTTCGTGATTAAAAATACCACTCTGATCGAGGCGGTCGAGGCGTACTTTACCACTAGCGTGAAGAATGTAATTGTCTTTAAGAATTATCCCCACGTGTACGATGCGGCCTTCATTATTATCGAAGAAAGCTAAATCGCCCGGTTCCGATTCTTCAATAAAACTTAAGGTTTCGCCTAGTTCCGCTTGTTGCCAAGCATCGCGTGGAATTTGATGGCCGGCAATGCGATATACCATCTGGGTAAAACCCGAGCAATCGATACCAGCAGGTGTTCTGCCGCCCCAGAGATAGGGGGCATGCAGGTAGGAAAAGGCCGTTTCTATTAACTGAACTCTGCTTTGGGTTTCAGTAATGGCCTGTCCATTAAAATGAAAATCCTGACCAGCGAGGGAGAAGTTTTGCTCCGCATCGAGGTTAGGAAGATAGGAACCCAAAAAGATGGGGAAATAGGTTCCGCCATCTTTTTGAGTAACAATTTCTATTAAATCCGAGGCAATGGAGACTTGAGCATCTTTACGGATTTGAGTTTGTTCCTCATCCATAAAATGGGATTGTTTACGATCTATCCAGCCTTCGTAGCGATCGTGGTGCAAACGAATGCGAATCCACTTTTTACGCTGTTCCAGCACATCATAACTTTCCCCAAATATCACCTGGTTAACCATTTCTGCCGTATCGGCGGGATCCAGGCGCATTGGAATAGCGCTCAGCTTGCAAATGCCTCTCACCATGTATTTAGGCCATGTTTTCGATTACCATTGCCGAAGCACCACCGCCACCATTACAAATACCAGCAGCACCATATTTACCCTGGTTTTGCTTAAGTACATTAATTAGAGTAACGATAATACGTGCGCCTGATGCACCTAAGGGGTGACCCATAGAAACCGCTCCACCATTGATATTGGTTTTGGCAGCGTCAATTTCTAATAACTTCACATTGGCAAGACCAACTACCGAAAATGCTTCGTTTAATTCATAAGCATCTACCTGATCTTTGTTGATACCAGCTTTGGCTAGAGCTTTCGGTAAGGCTTTGGCTGGAGCAGTTGTAAACCACTCTGGCTCGTGGGCCGCATCAGCGTAAGCGTTTACTTTAGCTAATGGGGTTAAACCTAGAGCTTCGGCTTTTTCGGCTGACATTAACACTAAGGCAGCGGCGCCATCATTAATATTAGAAGCATTGGCCGCAGTTACGGTTCCTTCTTTATCGAATACCGGACGTAAAGTTGGCACTTTCGCCGTGTTTACTTTAAATACGTCTTCGTCTTGCTCTACCATTACGGGATCGCCTTTACGCTGTGGTACGGCAACTGGAATTACTTCGTCAGCGAAACGACCTTTTTCCCAAGATTCGGCGCTACGACGGTAGCTTTCAAGTGCAAAATTGTCTTGCTCCTCACGACTAAACTCCATGTCTTTGGCACAAAGCTCAGCGCAATTTCCCATGTGCACTTTATTGTAAATGTCAATAAGTCCATCGCGTAACAAACCGTCTTTAGACTTGATATCGCCTAACTTGGTGCCATTACGACCTTCTAAATAATGAGGCACATTGCTCATACTTTCCATACCACCGGCAACTACTACATCTGCATC
>CATMQD010000003.1 GCA_950073045.1 uncultured Flavobacteriales bacterium
CAGAAACATCTCTGCAACAAGGCGCGGCGGCGGATATTTCAAAATCACCACAGCTACCGGGAATTGTAACATAGCCGCACCAAATATGGGCTGAAAGATCTTTATACTCAGGATCGGAGGCATCAGCACATTCATCTAAACCAGGAACGAGCCATCCTCCGTTGGGGTCGCCAGGCGACGCTTGTCCGGGTGGTGGTAAATCTTTAGTAAGCAGAGCAGTTACGTCCGGATAGCAGCTGCTGGAAACGCAGATATTTATGGGTTGATTGGGGATTAACGCAAAATCATTATTTCGGTAAAAATATACACATACTTCATAACGTAAAGAGTCATTAGTCGTAGGTGCCCAGCGGTAAAAAATTTCGCCACTGGAATAATGTGAAGCATTTGCTACCTGGGGTGATATTAATAATGCTGAGAATATTAATAGCGTTAAAAGCCTTGATAGTGAATAGGTCATAATGTGAGTTTTGATCTAAACTACTAGCATATATGACGCTATGAAAGAGTGAAAAATTCTCCCTTAACTTTTGATGAGTTAGAGTGTTTATAAACATAAAAAAGCCCCGACTAAATGTCGAGGCTTTGAGTTTACGAAGGCTTTTATGATTAAATACCGCCAGTATTTACGGTAATGTTTCCTTGTAGGGTTTCAGATTCGTTGGTGGCGGGGTTATCCAATTGAATAACATAGTAGTAAACGCCTGAAGCTAGTTGTTGCCCAGAGTTGTTTACGCCATTCCAACCTAGTTCGCGGGTATTGCGTTCGGCGAAATTTTCATCTTTAAATACGCGCTCACCGTGACGATTGTAAATGCTCACTGCAATTTTTTCGTACTGCGCACCGCCATCGGCAGGAGTTTCAATAAAGAAACGATCGTTCACCATATCACCATTAGGAGTAATCACATTCGGGATTAAAACCTCACCTACTACTGGTGGGATAATTGGTGGCTCTGGTGGGAAGTAAGTGATGAAGTAGTAAATCCAGTTTGATTCTGAGGAATCGGTACGAGCATTACCATTTACATTGCGAGCTACTACTCTGGCCACATAAGTACCTTGGGTAGCAGAGTCAGCGGCAGGTATTGCGATATTAGCGGTGGTGTCGGTAGTTTGACTCACCATTTCCCAATTGGGAATACCTGGAGCAGGTAAATTCGTATCGCGTTTGCCGTTAAATACATCGTAGTTACGCACCGATGGATCGATACAGTTATAGTGGTTCCAATAAAGTGGTAGGTTGCTCTCGGTTCGCGCGGCACTATCTACTCTTAATTTGATGTTTGAGCAGAAACGAGAAGGAATACGTGGCTTACCATTGTACACCAATTGTACTTGGTAGTCGTAGATGAAATTATCTACATAGAAACCATTATTATCTAGGCTATCAATAAAGAAACGAGTGTTCGGATCGGTTATCACCTTTAATAAGGAGAAAGGACGTTGACCAGAATCGGCACGGAAAACATTCCAAGAATCGAAGGTGGCTAATACCGAGGGATCTTGTAATGCAGCATTACCGGACCAGTCCATGCGCACTTGTAAGTCGTTTTGAACGGTAAGACCATCCATGGTATATTCTGGAGCGGGACAGCCACTAACTGGAATAATGAAGGTGTAGAACTCCGAAAGTTCGATACCACACTCATTTAATAGAGTAGTACCATCATTACCTCTCCGGATCTGCAAGACGTAGTTACCATCGATATCCAAAGGTTGGTTTAGGATAAGATCGAGGTTACGACTTACTAGGAACTGACAGTTAGTTTCCACCTGAACAACCGGACGGGCTACTCCATCAGGACCAATTAAACGGAAATCGGTAGGATCTACTGAAGAACAACGGATATTGTTGCTAAACTCAATAGAAACAATGCTATCAAAACACTGATATCCTTGGAAAATAGGAATCTGATAGATGGAAGGGTTATTCGCTGGCAGTGAATCTTCACCAAAGAAAACACGCATATTATAAGCGGCTTTCATAGAGTCGATATCGGCAATTGGGAAGTTTTGAATCGCTGCGTTGTTAGTAGCTGAGGTAAGTGATAAACGAGGACCATCAGCGGAAGCGGGGTTACAGTTAGCGGTAACCGGAATTTGAATCTCACGTACAGACTCTCCAATATTTAACCACTGTAGGGTAATGGGATCGAAACGCCAGTCTTCTACAATAATCTTAACTACATAAGAACCTTGTTGATTAGGGCTAAAGGTGAAAATACCAGAGCTTTGATCGATTACAATACCAGTAGAGCTTGGGAAGGGCGCATTAACGGTATATCCTGGAGAAAACGCAATATTAGTTCCAGGTCCGCATTGTACACCAGACTGTGGTTGACCAAAACGGTAAAGAATACTATCGCCATCGGCATCAATAGCTGCTTGAATAAACTGGAAAGGCTTAGCGCCAGGCTGAGTTAAGCAGAAGGCCTTACCTGCTGGAGCCTGAATTTCTGGAGAAGAACTTTCACCAAGAGTGTTGTTCAATCCAGCCTCCAAATACATGTTTGGAGAGGCTGCTAAATTCGTGGATGCATCTCGACAGCAAATGGCATTTGCGGTAAACTTAAAGTCACCACAAGTTCCTGGTAAGGAAGTAAAGCCTGAGAATTTATGAATGGAAAGATCTTTATAAGAAGGATCACCGGCACTAGCACATTCGTCGAGGCCAGGAACAATCCAACCACCATTATTATCTCCCGGCGATGCTTGTCCAGGAGGAGGCATAATTCGGTTTAGAGTAACGTTTACATTTGGAAAACAGCTACTAGTAATACAAACAATCTGGGTGCCTTGGGTAATGCCAATACCGTTATTATTTCGGTACCAGTTCACAAAAACTTCATACCTGCTCGAGTCGTTTGCGGTTGGTGCCCATCGGTAATAAATCTCACCACTAGAAAAGTGAGATGCTTCAGCGAACTGAGTTCCTACAAAGAGGAAAACGGAGGCTAAGACCGCTAATTTTTTAAAAATATTCATTGCCTGGTTTCTTTAGAAAGGTAAAAATAAGGCTTCGAGCTTAGATTACAAACCTTTAGCTCTTTCCTTATAGTTACCGATGGGTTTTACTTTGTTAATGATGACCTCTTTAGCTTTTTGATTTTCGGCTCAAGCTTTTACGTACTTTCGCAGTTGATTTGAAAACGCGCCCTATGAAGATGACGAACATCCGGAATTTCTGCATTATTGCTCATATCGATCATGGTAAAAGCACCTTGGCCGATCGCCTCTTAGAGCACACCCAGACTGTTTCGGAGCGAGATGCGAAAAATCAACTTTTAGATGATATGGATCTCGAGCGCGAGCGGGGGATCACCATTAAAAGTCACGCCATTCAAATGGATTTCCCTTTTGAAGGCACGGATTATACCATAAATTTGATTGATACCCCCGGACACGTGGATTTCTCCTATGAGGTTTCACGGGCGATTGCTGCATGTGAAGGGGCTCTTTTGGTGGTGGATGCCGCCCAAGGTATTCAGGCGCAAACCATCTCTAACCTTTATTTGGCTTTGGAGCATGATTTGGAAATCATTCCAGTTCTAAACAAAGTAGACCTACCTAGCGCTAACCCAGAAGAGGTAAAAGATCAGATTATAGATTTAATCGGCTGTGAGGATGAAGATATTATTCTCGCATCCGCTAAAACGGGAATTGGAATCCAAGAAATATTACAAGCGGTAGTACACCGTATTCCAGCTCCGGAAGGAGATCCCGATGCACCATTACAAGCCTTAATTTTCGACTCGGTTTTTAATCCTTACCGAGGCATTGAAGCTTTCTTTAAAGTAGTTAACGGCTCCATTAAAAGTGGATCGGCGGTGAAGTTTATGAACACCGGCAGTCGCTATGATGCTGATGAAATTGGCGTTTTACGACTAAAGCAAGAACCTCGTAAAGAAATTGGTACCGGGAATGTAGGTTATATTATTTCGGGGATTAAAGAAGCGAAAGAGGTAAAAGTGGGTGATACCATCACCTCGGTAGATAAACCTGCCGATAAACCCATTGAGGGTTTTGAGAATGTGAAGCCGATGGTATTTGCGGGTATTTATCCCGTGGATACGGATGAGTTTGAGGAATTACGAAATTCTCTGGAAAAGCTTCAATTAAATGATGCTAGCCTCACTTTCGAGCCCGAATCTTCAGCCGCCTTAGGTTTTGGATTCCGTTGTGGCTTCCTGGGTATGTTGCACATGGAAATTATTCAAGAGCGTTTGGAGCGTGAGTTTAATATGACGGTAATTACTACCGTACCTAACGTGTCTTACCACGCCTTTATGAAGAAGGAGCCAGATGTGAAAACCATCGTTAATAATCCGACCGAGTTTCCAGATCCTACCAAAATGGAGCGTATTGAGGAGCCTTATATTCAAGCGCAAATTATTACTAAGGCCGATTATGTTGGAGCGGTAATGAACCTAGCGATTGAGAAAAGGGGCATCCTTAAAAATCAGGTTTACCTTACTTCGGAGCGAGTAGAGATGACTTTCGATATGCCTTTGGCGGAGATTGTATTCGACTTCTATGATCGTTTAAAATCTATTTCTCGAGGTTACGCTTCCTTTGATTATCATCCAACTGGCTATCGCGAAAGCGATATGGTTAAAGTGGATGTGATGTTAAATGGCGATCCGGTTGATGCTTTATCGGCATTAATTCACCGCAGCAATGCCTACGATATTGGTAAGAAAATCTGCGAGAAGTTGAAAGAGCTGATCCCTCGCCAACAGTTTATGATTGCAATCCAAGCAGCCATCGGAGCGAAGATTATCGCACGCGAAACCTTAAGTGCACTCCGCAAGGATGTTACCGCCAAATGTTATGGTGGTGATATTTCCCGGAAACGGAAACTACTTGAAAAGCAAAAGGCGGGTAAAAAGCGAATGCGTCAGGTGGGGAATGTAGAAATCCCCCAGCAGGCCTTTTTAGCGGTTCTTAAGCTAAACGATTAGTATCCGAGGCTAGCCCGAACACGCTCCACCACCGAATTGGCAATGGGGCGTACTTTTTCGGCTCCCGCCTGAAGTTGATCTTCAATTAATTGTGGATTGGCCATGAGCTCCTGATGTTTTTCACGAGCTTCTCCATAGCGCTCCATAATTAAATTAAGCAAGGCCTTTTTCGCATGCCCATAGCCATAATTTCCGCCAAGGTAGTTTTGGCGCATTTCGGCTATTTGCTCCTTATTAGCCAACAACTGATATAGCGTGAAGACATTACAAGTGTCTGGGTCTTTCGGTTCCTCCAGTGGCGTGCTGTCGGTAGTGATCCCCATTACCTGCTTCTTTAAAACTTTAGCAGGAGCAAAAATGTCCAGAGTATTACCGTAGCTTTTACTCATTTTCTGACCATCGGTGCCCGGTACGGTTTGCACTGTTTCGCGAATAACCGACTCAGGTAATTTTAAGATCTCTTCACCTACGGCATTATTTAAAGCACCAGCCATATCACGGGTCATCTCTAAATGCTGTTTCTGGTCTTTGCCCACAGGCACCTGATCGGCATCATATAATAATATGTCGGCGGCCATTAAAACTGGATAGGTAAAAAGTCCACCGTTCACATCCGATAAACGATCGCTTTTATCCTTAAAGCTATGGGCATTTGCCAACATCGGGTAAGGGGTAAAGCAGGATAAATACCAGGTTAGTTCTGCTACCTGAGGGATATCACTTTGACGGTAAAAGAAGTTTTTTTCCACATCGAAACCCAAAGCAAGCCAAGAGGCGGCCACCGCATAAACATTCTCTTTACGGGTAGCAGCATCCTTCACGGTAGTGAGAGAATGAAGATCTGCGATAAAGAAGAATGATTCATTACCTGCTTGTTGAGACATTTCAATGCCCGGCTCAATTGCGCCCAAAGCATTTCCCAAATGAGGTACTCCTGTACTTTGTATTCCGGTTAGGATGCGTGCCATAGTGAAAAATTTTCGCGCACAAATGTAAGAAGCCTGCGCGGGCGGAGCACCCATTCTATTATTTTTGCCCCCGTCCAATGCGTTATATTTTTGCTCCTTTATTCCGGGTATGGTTCTATCTCGCTAATTTCATTGCGATTATACTGCTATTCCCATTTATTTTTCTGACTTCCTTAAGTCCGAAAACCTATTTGCAATTCTTTTACTTCGAACGCTTATGGGCCAAATTGGTGCTCATTCTATGTGGTTTTCGATGGAAGGTAAACTGGGCAGAAAAGCCCGATCCTAAGGGTCAGTATTTAATTTGCCCGAATCATACTAGCATGTTAGATATCATGCTCACCCTAGCGGTATTTCCAATGCCCTATTTATTTATTGGTAAGAAGGAGCTTACCAAACTTCCGCTTTTTGGCTACTTCTACAAGCGAACCAACATTTTGGTAGATCGCTCTAGCTATAGCAGCAGAAAGCAAACTTTTGAACTGGCAGCCGCCAAAGTTGATAAGGGAATGGGTGTGTGCATTTACCCCGAAGGCATGGCACCACGCGAAGAGATCACTTTAGCCCCCTTTAAAACAGGAGCTTTTCGTTTATCCGCCAGCAGAGGAGTGCCTATTATACCGGTAGCTTTTCACGATTGTAAGCGACTATTGCCTTATGATAATTTCCGTGGTCGTCCGGGTCTACTTAAAGTAGATGTGATGCCCATCTTACATCCTAAAGAAAACAGTCCCGAGGAAGTTGAACGCTTAAAGGACCAGTGTTACGATGATATTTTGCGATCTTTGCAATCGCAAAAAGCTTAGCGACCATGAAGATTAGCTTAGAAGAAATTCGCCACTTGGCCCACTTGGCCCGATTAGAGTTTAAAGAGGAAGAAATGAAGAGCATGCAAGGCGACATGGATAAAATCCTAGGCTTTGTTGCTAAGATTGATGAACTCGATTTGGAAGGAGTTAAACCTTTAGTTTACTTAAGTGAGGAGCGAAATATTTTACGAGAAGATCGCTCGGAAACCTTGCTCACCAAGGATGAAGCATTGAAAAATGCGCCAGATAAGGACAGCGATTACTTCCGGGTCCCCAAAGTGCTTAAGCGCGAGGAAGATTAAAAAGGCTCATAGCTGAACTCACGGATTATTACCTCCCCATCCTTCCCATAAAGGGGCTGATTACTATCTCCAAATAACCACAGATTGATGCGGGCTTGTGTGTTCTTACCAGGCCTCGGTACTCCAATAGGCTCACTAAATTTTCCCGATTTACCTTTTTTTCTAGGTGGATTGGCATTGCTAAAATGAAAGTGTTCTAGCAATTCTTCCTCTTCACCTTTATAAGAATAGAAGCTTACGGAGGTATCTCTCCACTCAATAATGTGGGTGCTTAGGCCATTCCAGTTTTTCGGATTAGTATTCGAAGATTGAAAACGCTCTAGAAATAACTTTTGCAAGGATACCGGATGCACCGAATAATGCAATACCCGGGGAGCTAAGGGATATCCCCAACGTGAAAACTCAATGTCAATCTCACTATTAGCATGATTCTCAAACTCGTGAGGGTCCCAAGTGAAAAAGCCAAATACTAAATTGGGGTCTAATTCTCCTAGATTGGCATCGAGTACAATTTTATAGCGACCATAACCAAGGGTATCCTTACTATAGATTTCGGCACAAGTCCAACGGCCGTCCTGCTCATTAACTTTTAAATGGAGCTTCCCCGACCAATCTACCCACACATTGCGGCGGTCGAAAATATTGTTGCCTGGCCCTTGTATCTCTGGACTGCTTTTAATCCACCATTCGCGCTCTGAAAACTTGATACTTCGAGGCATATAGTCGCGGTGGCCCTTATATTGACTACAAGCGGCAACACTAATTATACTTAGCATTAATAAGAGAACCCTCATCCTCATCTATACATTCAACAAGGGAAGGTACTTATTGCTTTTAGGCGCTGGGCTAAATAAGGATAAGGCTTCATTTTTTTTCGACCAATGGTAAAAATGCCTTTATCTTTAGGCCATTAATTCTCGATTATGATAAAAAGAATAGTGGCCTTGTTTGCCTTGGCTATCTTGGCTTCTTCCTGTGTTACTCTGCCTCACTCTGCTCACCCATTGGGAGCAAAGGCAATGACAAAGCCTATGGCTCCAGAAGAGGGTATAGAACTAATGATTCCTGTGGAAGGCGGTATGTCCTTTTACAATCTTAACTCCAACGACTTTTTCGATGAACCAACGATGTTGGATGAGATAAGCTTAAGATCCTACTACGGTGAAGCGGGTTTAAGCTTTTCTAAAAAAATTGGCGACCGAAAAAGTCATGCGGCTTTTAGTGGGGGCCTAAGCTTGTTTACCTATAGCGGGCGCTCAGTTGGTTCGCGAGAAGCAGAAGATTTTGGCCTTTCGCCTCGTCAGAATTATCAAGGTAATGGTGGCCGTCTCAACTTTTCCTTTGATATGAATTATGATCTAGAAAAGGATTCTAAAATTTGCTGGCGGATTTTGAATGTTCAGCTTAGCTATGCCATGGAGAATGGTAGTTATTCCAATTACCGCCAAGTGGCCATAGATTCGAGCGCCGGCCGATATAGTTTCGATCCTTATGATAATGAATATCGAGTGGTTGCTGCAAACTCTAATTTTTTAAGCACTCATTATTATACCGAGGTGCTTTGGGATTATGACAATTACGGTTTTGGAATCGGTCTCGGGGGTATTAACTTTTACTCTCAAAACGATTTGGGAGTATGGGGTGCTTATTTGTTTTCCCCAACTATGCATATTGGTTTTAATGTTTATGATTTCTATGCACGATTAAACTTCGGTACCTTAAACCCATCATCTTCGATTTTTGGGGGTACTTCAAATACCAATGTCCTTATTGGCTACCGCTTTCAGCTCTAAAGCTTAGATATTTTAAAGCATAAAAGCCGTCCCGGCAGCGCCGGGACGGCTTTTATATTTAAAGGATGCTTATTAAACCAAGCCTTGGTCTAACATAGCATCGGCTACTTTTACGAAACCGGCAACATTTGCGCCTTTAACGTAATCTACATAGCCATCTTCTTGTTTGCCATATTTAAGGGCATTTTCATGGATGCTCACCATAATGCTATGCAGCTTTTCGTCTACCTCTTCGGCAGTCCAGTTTAAGCGCATAGAGTTTTGTGCCATTTCCAAAGCAGAAGTTGCAACACCACCCGCATTAGCCGCTTTACCTGGTGCGAATAATACTTTAGCAGCGTGGAAAGCTTCTACCGCTTCTGGAGTACAAGGCATGTTTGCTCCTTCGGAAACGGCCATCACGCCATTGGCGATTAATTGCTTGGCTTCGTCACCGTTTAACTCGTTTTGAGTAGCACAAGGAAGAGCGATATCGCAATTAACACTCCAAGGACGTTCACCTGCGTGGAAGCTTACGCCATCGAATTTGTCGGCTACTTCATGGATACGTCCACGACGAACGTTTTTCAATTCCATTACGAAATCCAAGATCTCTTCGGTAATACCGTTTTCAGCGTGGATGTAACCAGAGGAATCAGACATACTTACAACTGTACCGCCTAATTGCATCACCTTTTGAGTGGCATATTGAGCTACGTTTCCAGAACCAGAAACTGCTACCTTTTTACCATCTAGACTTTCGCCTTTGGTTTTTAACATCTCCTTGGTGAAGTAAACAGCACCGTAACCAGTAGCTTCTGGGCGAATTAAAGAACCACCCCAGTTTAAGCCTTTACCAGTAAGTACACCGGTAAACTCGTTACGCAAGCGCTTGTATTGGCCAAACATATAGCCAATCTCACGACCACCAACACCGATGTCACCCGCAGGTACATCTGTGTCAGGACCAATGTGACGTTGCAATTCAGTCATAAAAGACTGGCAGAATCGCATTACTTCATTATCCGATTTTCCTTTTGGGTCGAAATCAGAACCACCTTTACCGCCACCAATAGGAAGGGTAGTTAGTGAGTTTTTAAAGATTTGCTCGAAACCGAGGAATTTAAGAATGGACAAGTTTACCGATGGGTGAAAGCGTAAACCGCCTTTGTAAGGTCCGATAGCAGAGTTAAACTCAACTCGGTAACCACGGTTAACTTGAGGCTCACCATTATCGTCCATCCATGGAACGCGGAACATAATTACGCGTTCTGGTTCCACAATACGGTCGAGCACTTTGCTGTTCTTGTATTTTGGATTTTCTTCAACGAAGGGGATGATTGCTTCAGCCACTTCGTGAACCGCTTGTAAAAATTCAGGTTCATGACCGTTATGGGCCTTAACCTTATCCATGAAAGCGTTGATTTGAGAGGTGTAATTTGCAGACATAGAAATGCATTAATTCGTAGGCAAAAGTAGGTTTTTTATGTTTCCAAAATCATCCATTAATCGAGGCCCCTCAAATTCCCTTTGTGCCTTATGGGGGCGGCAATAAATGCTATTTTTGCAAGCATATTTTTACAAGATGAATGTACTGATCCTTGGCGGCGGTGGCCGCGAACACGCACTAGCCTGGAAAATCAATCAAAGTGAGCAATGTGGAAAGCTATTTCTCGCTCCTGGAAACGCCGGTACTGCTGGTTTTGCAGAAAATATTGCCCTTTCTCCTGAGGACTTTCCAGCTATAAAAAGCTTTTGCCAAGAACAGAACATCAACTTGGTAGTAGTAGGTCCCGAAGCGCCACTGGTAGCGGGAGTAGTAGATTACTTTCATTCGGATCCCGATTTATCCGAAGTGCGAATTATTGGTCCCGCCAAGGAAGCAGCCGAATTAGAAGGCAGTAAAAAGTTCGCCAAGGAGTTTATGGCGAAATACAATATTCCCACTGCTGCCTATCGCAGCTTTACCAACGGAGAAGAGGCAGCCGCTCAATCCTTTTTAGAAGAACTTAAGGCTCCCTATGTGCTCAAGGCAGATGGATTAGCGGCCGGAAAAGGAGTATTGATTATTTCTGATCTGGCGGAAGCCAAAGCCGAAGCCGCAGCTATGCTAGGAGGTAAGTTTGGAGAGGCTTCTAAAACCTTAGTAATTGAGGAGTTTTTAGATGGTAAAGAGTATTCTGTATTTGCTCTTACCGATGGAAAGGAGCACTTAGTTTTACCGGTAGCCAAGGATTACAAGCGAATAGGAGAAGGCGATACCGGACTAAACACCGGTGGCATGGGCGCGGTATCTCCAGTGAGCTTTGTAGATGACAGTCTTTGGGTAAAAACAATCGAGCAAGTAGTAGAGCCCACCATTAAAGGATTAGCTTCGGAGAACTTTGATTATGCGGGCTTTGTGTTCTTCGGATTAATCGAGGTAAATGGCGAGCCCAAAGTAATTGAGTATAATGTGCGCATGGGCGATCCCGAAACGGAGGTGGTGATGCCACGCATAGAATCAGATTTACTGCAGCATTTATGGGCCGCAGCTAATGGAAACCTAGCTGATGAGAAAATTGAAATTAGCGATTCCTTTTGTACTACTGTAATGGCGGTTTCTGAAGGTTACCCAGGCTCCTACGAGAAAGGTAAAGTGATGAGCGGCCTAGAAAATTTAGAAGATTGCATTCCCTTTCATGCCGGAACAAAATTGGTGGATGGCAAGGTGCTCACTGCTGGTGGCCGGGTAATCGCGCTAAGTGCTATGGGTGCCAATAAAGAAGCCGCACTAGCAAAAAGCTATGCGGCTGCAAAAACAATATGTTTCGATGGAATCCAATACCGTAATGATATAGGATTCGATTTATAATCGGATCCTACTTTTCTCCGGCTTTGGCATGTCCTGCCATTTCCTTCATCCAATAAAGGAAAAGGATTGCAATAACAGCGGAGAAGAAGATATTTGGAAGATTTTCCAAAGAAGTTAGGATGTTAAAAGTCCAAGTGAAAAAATCGCCTAAAGCGTAAACAACATCTTTAAATTGCATGGCCGTTCATTTAATGGCCCAAAAATAGCCAAAAAGCGCAGATGTTTGCAAAACTCTTTAACAATATCAGTCCACGAAATTTGCTTAATGCAATTCTGGTATTATTGCTTCTGGCATCCAGCTTTTGGCTTTATCCGGTAAGTGAGTGGCAATGGTTTCCAAAATCGGAGTGGCAAGCGCCCCTCGCTGGTCCAATTATTAGCTTTATTAGCTTCACCTTAATTAGCATTTTAGCGCCCCTCATTTTCGCAGAGAGTCAGAATCGCCGGCATAATTTTGAGGGGCAATACTTAGTCTTGTTGATTGCTGGAATGCTTTTATGGCTTTGGATTTACCCGCTAAACGCCGGTCCTCAAATTTGGAGTCTTTTCCTTTTCGGCCTAATTCTAGCCTCCACCATTCCCCTCTTAAGGCCCGATTCTAATTCATCGGCTTTAAGCTATACCGTGGGATTAGGGATTTCTATCGCCAGCTTTATTAATGGTGAAAGTATCGTGTTGCTTTTAATTCCATTTGGGATTTTGGCCTCAGTTCGCCGCTTAAACGGAAGAACAGTGTTAGCCCTGATTTTGGGTTATGGCAGCGGATTGTATTTTGCTTTTAGCTTCGACTTCCTGCTCGATTGGTCGCTAATCGCCACCTGGCTCAATGAAATACAGAGTTTAGATTTCTTTCACTTTAACCGCAGTCACAAGCGCTTAGCTACCTTAATCCCAGTAGGTCTTTTCCTGGTGATTAGCATCTTGGTAAACCTTTCGCAAGGGCACCATTATAATAATGAACAACGCAAGGAAATTAACTATTGGATTTTCCTACAGTTGATAGGAGTTAGCGCTTTCTTTCTGTTTGAAAACAGCAACTTTTGGCTAGGGCTCTGTTTATGGCCCGCGGCAGCTTTAGGCACCTTGGCAATTCAAGGATTACAAAACCGCTGGCTTAAAGATGGCTTGCTGATTTTACCCTTGCTGGCTTATCTAAGCACCTTCTTCGTCTAAAAAGAGGGCTTTTAACTCGGTGGCCTCGGAAGGTTCCATTTTACCACTTAAGATTAGCGAGAGTTGACGACGGCGTAGCGCACCCTCAAAACGGATTTTCTCAATTTTGGTTTCGGGCTCAATGGCCGGAATATTAATAGGATTTCCTAATTGATCTACCGCCACAAAGGTGTAAATCGCCTCATTGGCCTTACTCTTCTTGCCAGAGATGGTTTGATCTTCAATATATACATCCACAAAAACCTCCATGCTAGAGCTGAAAGCCCGCGAAACCTTTGCTTCGAGGGTTACTATTGCCCCTTGAGGAATGGCCTTATTAAAGGATACATTATTAACAGAAGCGGTAACCACAATACGGCGACAGTGTCGATGCGCAGCAATTGCAGCACAACGGTCCATCCAGCTTAGAAGCTGTCCACCAAAAAGATTCTTTAAGTTGTTGGTGTCGTTCGGAAGAACGATCTCAGTCATTATCGTCTGAGACTCCGAGGGAGTTTTCGCTTTCATGCCAAAATTTTCGGCAAAAGTAAGGTATTACTTAAGGTTCACCCAGGCTCGGGCATTAACTTGTAGTTTAACCTGCTTTAATAAACGGTCGGCTTGCTCGCGATTATCGAGCTTTCCTATCGCTACTCGATGTAGGTTTCCTTCGAAATAAGTATAAGATACCCAGCCATTTGCTTGTAATTGCTTGGCATACTTTTCGGCATTCCCCTGATTAGAGAAGGCACCTACAATTACCTGATAGGTCTTGCCAATATTGTTGCTTACTGGCGCTGGCTTTTGCTCTGGCTTAGTGGTTTTAACAATTGGCTCAGCGGGTGCGCTAGTGCCTACCGTAGTTTTTGGCTCTAGCTCTTCTTTAGGTTTTTCTTCCGAACTTTCATAAGCAGTGCCTATAGAGCCAGCCGGATTTAAGTCGGTAGCATAACTATATCCACCATAAGTATCATTGGAAGTTTGCTCTAAGGGCTCTTCCTCCATATGATCTGGACGTTTCTTTACATGATAAAGAGGCTTCTCTGGAAGGAAATAATTGTCTTCCATTAAATCATCGCCTTTAACCGGATTGTGCTGCTTTGGCATGGCCACTTTAGCCACTTGGTTATCGCTTACTGCATTATCGCTAGACTTAGGATTTAAGTTTTCCTTTAATGCATTGGCTTCACGATAGTCGGTATCGTTCTTTTCTAGGGCCTTCTTTAAGCCGCTTGGCTTATTTGCAACTACTGGCTTTTCTTCAACAATTTCTTTTACCGGTTCCTCGGCAATTTCCTCGCTGCTATTGTCGGTTTCAGTTTCAACCTCACTTAATACATCATCCTCCGGACCGTATTCGCCATTAAGGCGCTCGCCTTCGCTAAAGCCTATAGAAGATTCGCTATCGGCAATATTATTAGGGCTGTAAGTTTCTTCGAATTTAAAGGAGCTGTCGCTGAGGAATATTCCGCTTACCTGCTGTTGGGCAGTATTAACTACCCCTGGATTAACATAAACATAAGCACCAAGGGCCAAGATAGCGGCTACTGGTCCAAGTACACTTACCCAGCGACGCATATTAAATTCGCGAACTACCGGCTCTGTTTTAGAGCCATTCGCGACTTTGTCTTTTTTAACTTGATGTTTTTCGATGGCTTTATTCACGCTGCGCTTAATCTCAAGGTCTCTGTCCATAGCATTGGCTCTAAAGATATTTAAGCCGTAGGAGTTGATATCGTAATTGATGTCATGGGCAGGGTTAAACTGCAGTTTCCCAGTGTCGCTCATATATAAACGACCAATACCCGTAAGGTTTACTTTTTTTCCGGCTCGAAGAAGTTTTTTCCAACTGCGCATGGAAATATCAATGCTTTCCACGGCTTTCTCGTAACTTACTTGTTCGGTTTTGGCGATATATTTCGCAAGTAATCCGTCATTCTCCTGAATGCGCGCATTAAAAGCCACCCGCTTTGATGGTGGGCGAAACATATGGGTAGCAGAATTGATCTCCGCCGGGTAGTAACGAGTAAGGAAGGCTCCAAACCCAGGTACTACCACGCACTCATTGTAATATAATAGATTACTTATGTAGTGGTCGATCGTATGCTTAACCATTTTAGAATTTTCTTTTCTCCGCAACTCCAAAAATAGTAAAAATGCTTGGCGAAGCTAATGCTAGAGGCCTAATGACTGGAATTTTTTCGATTATTCGTACATTTCCTTCGACCTTAATCTGAATTATGAAAATTTCTACCGAGGCTAAAGTTTGTGCTTTAGCATTAAGCCTAATGGAGGGTATTGGTCCTAAACGGGCTAAAAAGCTAATCGAGTTTTGTGGGGGGCCAGAGGCTGTTTTCCAGGCCAGTAAAGAGGAATTGAATGAAATACCGGGCATGCATCGCGCGGCTTTAAATCAATTAACAGACCCTACTTTTTTAAAGCAAGCGGAGGCCGAACTAAACTTGGCTTTTAAGAAAAACTGGCAAGTGCATTTTTATTCAGAAAGTGCCTACCCTTGGCGGATGAGGCACTGTGATGATGGCCCTTTATTATTATTTCAAAAGGGGAACTGCAACCTAAATGTGCCACGCAGCCTGGCAATAGTAGGTACCCGCAATATGAGTGATTATGGTAGAGACTTTATTAGACACTTTAGCGCGGAACTTCGCAAATTTGGGGTACATGTGCTTAGCGGTTTGGCCTATGGCGTAGATGCCCAGGCGCATCGCTCGTGCTTGGATAATGATATCGTAAACTCAGCAGTATTAGCCCATGGTTTGGATCGAGTGTACCCACATCATCATCGAAATTTAGCGGACGACATTATGCAAGGAGGCGGCTCCTTATTAACGGAGTTTCCTTCGGGCACCAATCCCGATCGGGAGAACTTTCCCAAACGCAATCGCATTATTGCCGGAATGAGCGATGCCGTTATCGTGGTAGAAGCGGCCCGAAAGGGAGGAGCATTAATTACGGCCGATTTGGCCAATGGCTATAATCGAGATGTATTTGCGGTGCCGGGGCGCTTTAACGATGAGCGCAGCGAAGGCTGTAATCTGCTAATAAAAAGTACCCGCGCCCATCTGCTGGAAAGCACCCGCGATTTAGCCTATATTATGAAGTGGGATGAGCAAGAAGCAGCTAAGGAAAAACAACAATTGGAATTATTTCAAAACTTAAGCGCCCTCGAAAATCAAGTAGTAGAAGCTTTAGGCCGAGCCAAAAAGGGTTTGTTAATGGATGCTTTATTAGCCGAGCTGAAATTAACGACTTCCGAACTACTCAGCTTGTTAATGGCCTTGGAGCTCAAATCGGTAGTTGAAACCTTGCCTGGTCCGCGCTATCGCCTACGCAGCTAATCTGGTTCGGAAAAAAGACCTAGCTTTGGCGCAGAATTAGTCCTAATGGGGGAACATCTTAGATTACTAATGGCCGAGGATAACGAAATCAACCGCAAATTGGCGGATTTGTTATTTAAACGCCAAGGGCTTCAACTCGACTTTGCAGATAACGGGGAGAATGCTCTAAACAAGGTGAAGGAAGGAAATTACGACCTTGTTTTTATGGATATCGAAATGCCAGTAATGGGAGGCTTAGAAGCCACCAAGCAGATCCGTAAGCAAATGGGTGAGGCGGCACCGCCAATTGTAGCCCTAACGGCTCATGCTATGGACGGTGATCGCGAGCGTTTTATGAATGCGGGCATGTCGGATTATCTTACTAAGCCAATCGATCTTAATGCGCTTAAGGAGATTATTGATCGTCACAGCTCATAGGCAATTCTTTATTCTGGATTATCCTGTTCATTTCTTTTTAAACCTTTCACTTTAACAGGCCTCTAACAAAGGTATTTTTACCAAAGATGGACCTTTGGGACTCAATATCAGATCTGTTAAAATGAAAAAACTATTCCTCTTCGCCCTACTTTTCGGTACGGGCCTCTTTACGCAAGCTCAAAATATTGGTGGGGAAGCCACCTATAAAACCGCCGGCTCAATTCCTTTTAAAATGGAAGGAGATCAAATGACTCCCGAAATGAAAAAAATGATTGAAGAACGTATGGCTAAGGCCATGCAAAAGGAGTTTACCCTCCAATTTAATCGCAATGAATCGCTCTACGAAGAAGTAGTAGAACTGGAGAAAGAAGGCCAAAGAGGCATGCGATTTATGTCGATGTTTACCGGCGGCGGTGGTACTTATTACAAGAACATCAAGGAAAACCGCTATACCGACCAAACCGAATTCTTCGGTAAAACCTTTCTTATTAAAGATAGTCTAGAAAAGCTCGATTGGAAAATTGAGAAGGAAACCAAAAGTATCGGTAATTACATCTGCCAAAAGGCTACTGCCATGCGTATTCGCGAAGCCCTTACCATTAAGGGTAACCCTCGAGAAGGCATGAAAGACAGTGCCGTTGTGGATACCATTTACCTTACCGCCTGGTTTACCATGCAGATTCCAGTGTCGCATGGTCCCGGACAATACCATGGTTTGCCGGGTTTAATTTTGGAATTGAACGACGGCGATATTACCATCCTCTGCACCAAGGTGAGTTTAAACACCAAGGAAACAGTAAGCATTGAGGAACCTGATAGTGGTGAGGAAGTGAATGAGGAGGAATACCAAGAAATCACTCAAAAGAAACTGGAGGAAATGCAGCAGAACTTTGGCGGTGGCCAAGGTAGAGGCGGCGGTGGCGGTCGCAGTTTTGAAATAACCATCGGTAGATAATTCCCTGTGAAAAAGTTTATATACTCCCTAAGCCTATTGGCTCTAGGCTTTTTGGCTAGTGCTCAAAAGGTAGATTTACGCGGAAGCCTAATTGGCAGCGATGAGGCCGGACTAGAGATGGCCAATGTACTTCTTTTAAATGCCAGCGATAGCAGCATGGTTAGCTATGGTTTTACCAATGCCGCAGGTCAGTTTCGCTTTTCCGTAGAGGCCAATCAATCCTATATTTTAAAGATGAGCTATCTGGGTTATCAGCCCAAGGAACTGCTCGTGAAAATGGGAAGCGAAGAACGCAACCTCGGAAAAATTCCCTTGGTGGAAGATCAAGAGTTATTAAACCAGGTTGAGGTGGTAGAAGAAATGCCCATCGTGGTTAGCGGCGATACCATCAGCTATAAAGCAGATGCCTTTACCAATGGCGAAGAACAGAAATTAGAAGACGTTCTAGAGAAACTCCCCGGCTTTGAAATTGACGAAGACGGACAGGTGAAAGTGGAAGGTAAAAACGTAGAAAAGGTTTTAGTTGAAGGCAAGGAGTTTTTTGATGGTGATACCAAAGTAGCCACCAAGAATATTCCCGCCGATGCCATCGATAAAGTACAGGTGCTACGCAATTTCGAGGAAATATCTCCTTTAAAGGGATTGAGCTCCGAAGATCGGGTAGCCCTCAACATTAAACTAAAAGAGGGTAAGAAAAACTTGTGGTTTGGCGATGCCGAAGCCAAGGCCGGAGATCCCGAGCGTTATTATGCCCACGCCAATGCCTTTTACTACAGCCCCAAAGCGAGCTTTAATTTTATTGGCGATGTGAATAATATTGGGCAATCAGCATTTACCGCCCGCGATTATTTCCGCTTTAGCGGTGGCTTTAGAAGATTAAGTGGCCGTTCGGGCTTTAACTTCAACTTCGCTCAAGATGATTTAGGTATTCCTTTAGGACAAAATAACCGCGCCGATGAGGTGATTGGTCGTTTTGGTGCCGCCAACTTTAGCTACAATCCTCGTAAGGACCTTACGCTTTCGGGATTTGTAATTGGCAGTAGTAATGATGTAACTAGTCCTTATACCACCACCCGAACTTATATCGGATTAGATAGCACTGGAGCAAGTGGCGTAGAGCAATTGCTTACCGAAAATCATCAGGAGTCCACGGCTGCCCTAGCTAAATTCTCGGCCACTTATGAGCCCAATAAGGAGCTGTATTTTAATTACGATATCTTCCTAAAGGTTTCCGATCAATTAAATTCACAAGACCTGATTTCTAACTTTAGTGATTTTGGCTCTAGCAATAATTTAGGTACTCAGGAAACAAAGCGACCTTGGTCGATCGATCAAAGTTTGGAGTTCTTTAAGAATATTGGCGAGAATGTTTTTGCCGTGGAACTTCAGCATCAGCGAAAGCTGCAAGACCCCACTTTTGCTATGCAGTCGCAGCAAAGACCATTTGTTTTTCCCTTTGTGTTTGATGATACCACCGCCTACAATTTGGTGCAAACCCGCGAAATTCTTAGTCAGAGTATTGAAGGGCGCGCCAGCTATTACTGGGTATTAAATGGAAACAACCATTTCGAGTTTAACCTCGGTAGCGTGTACAATACCCAAGATTACAGCAATCGCCTCGCAGAAGGTACCGTATCGGATGCCAATGAATTTAGTGATCCTGATTTACAAAATGAGGTGGACTTTGCCCTCCTCGATGGTTTTGCAGGACTGCACTATAAAACCAAATTCGGCAAGCTTACTATTCGTCCGGGTTTTAACTTCCATTATTACCAAGTGCAGGATTTACAAAATGGTACCGAAGATCTGCGCGATTACCAAGCCCTGTTGCCAGATGCCTTGGTGCAGTATGAGTTTAGCAGCAGCAAAGGTTTAGATTTACGCTATAATATGACCGCCCAGTTTAATGATGTGAATCAGATTATGGATGGCATTATTCTGCGTTCGTATAACAGTTTGTTTACGGGTAATGATAGCTTGGACTTCGCACGTATCCATAATGTGAGCCTCTTCTACCGCGATTTCAACCTCTTTAACTTTACCACTTTATTTGCAGGGGTGAATTACTCGCGCACCTTGGATCCAATTAACAATTCCGTGCAGTACTTTGGCTTCCAGCAGGTCTTTAATCCGATTAATTCGGTGGGCTATAATGAGAATATTACCGGCTTTGGTTCTTGGTCTAAAAAATGGAAATGGATTCGGGTTGAAGGTCGGGTAAACCTGAGCTACAATACCGTGGAGAACCAAGTAAACGGTCGGGAAAATGTAAACAACACTTTCTCGCAAGGATACCGAGCGGAGTTTGGAACGAACTTTAATAAATACCCCAACGTAGAGCTTCGCTATTCCTACGCCCAAAACGATTATAGTGGCGCGGCTAATAATAGTGTATTTACCAACCACGCGCCAAGTATTGAGCTCTCCTATGTTTTCTTAAAAAACTTTGTTCTGCGAGCCGATTACAGCTATAATAATTATGGCAATCCAGGCAGCGTGCGCACCGAATTCGATTTCTTAAACTCTAGTTTGGAGTATCAACAAAAGGATAGCAAATGGCGCTTTAGCATTGAGGGGCTTAACCTCTTAAACACCACTTTTATTAGAGAAGATGGATTAAGTGCTAACCTAATTTCTACCACCGCCTACAATGTATTACCGCGTTACCTATTGCTAGGAGTGCGTTACGATTTATAAGCCGATTTGCTAAAAAGGCAATTTGGCCAAATCTACATTACCGCCGCTGAGGATTATTCCGATGCGGCGGTTTTTGTAGCGCTCCTTTTGTTGCAAAATGGCCGCTAGCGGAACCGCACAACTGGGCTCAATCACAATTTTTAGTCTTTCGTAGATCAGCCGCATGGCCGCAATTATTTCCGAATCCTCCACCCGGATTATTTCACTCACCAAATCCTGAATAATCGAGAAGTTATGTTCTCCCAAAGTGGTAAGTAAGCCATCGGCAATGGTGTTGGGTTTATGCTCATTCACGCGCTCACCGGTATAAAAGGAACGGAATGCATCATCCGCCCCAGCGGGCTCGCCGGCAATAACCTTACAACGGGGTGCATAATAATGACTAGAAAGAGCGGTACCAGCCAATAGTCCACCACCACCAACCGGGGCTATAATTAAATCTAAATCGTGTAGATCTTCAATAAGTTCGGCGGCAGCACTGGCCTGACCGGCAATAATATTCGGATGATCGTAGGGCGGAATAAAAGTGCAACCATATTGCTCTTGCACTGCCTTTAGGCCATTTTCGCGAGCGGCTAAATTTGGCGCACATAAATGTACCGTGGCCCCATAGCCCTTTACGGCTGCTATCTTAACCTTGGGGGCATTTTCGGGCATTATTACATGGCAAGGAACTCCCAGCTTTTGGGCCGCCCAAGCTAGGGCCTGACCATGGTTACCAGAACTGTGGGTGGCCACGCCTTTTTCTCGCTGAGTTTCCTCTAATTGTAAAATCGCATTAGTGGCTCCACGTGCTTTAAAGGAACCGGTTTTTTGGAAGTTTTCGCATTTAAAAAAGAGTTCCGCTTCCGCTAGATGGTTAATCTGCTCACTACTTAAAACCGGACTACGATGAATATGCTCGGCAATACGCGCTCGAGCCGATTGTAAATCGCTTTCCAAGATTAAATTCGCACTCATACTCTTGATTTAAAAGGAATATCCGGATTAAACATTTCGCCAAATAGCTCTTGTAAAAGCTTTTCTACCTGATCTTTGTTTTCCGAATTTAGGCTAGTCTGCTTTTCAATTTTCATTCGGATCGGATTTTCACTAAGCTTTTTTAAACTTAATATTGAAGCTTGCACTTCCTCCTGTGGGTGGGCCTGTAAATACATTAAGGCATATACCGGTAATTGCACGGCATTAGGCTTTTTTAAGAGGCTCTCTAAATTTAGTTCTGTCAATTGA
Source organism: uncultured Flavobacteriales bacterium (assembly GCA_950073045.1). Taxonomy (GTDB): domain Bacteria; phylum Bacteroidota; class Bacteroidia; order Flavobacteriales; family Schleiferiaceae; genus Croceimicrobium. Next base: position 21,480 of record CATMQD010000003.1, read on the forward strand.
TACTGAGCAGCCGCTTTAGCCCCCGATTTATAATCGATAATATGTATGGCTTCTTCCTCCCGATCAATACGGTCGGCATTGCCATGCAGATGGATTTTTAGTCCAGAGGGGAGAGTAATCTCCCCATTTAGGTTTTGCTCTACCCCTAAAACCTCCCAATTTGGACCTAGCTTTTGCAGTCTTCTTTTTTCTGCGGATAGAAACTGCTTTATCATTACCGCCATATTTTCCAAGTGCAATAAATTGGGACCTGCCTCAAGCGGAATGCCGGGGGTTTCGGCCAACATCATCTCCTTTAAGGTCTTTTTAATCGAATGGGTATCCTGGCTAAAAAAGGCATCCTCTATACTGGGTGTAATGGCGATCCTCTCTTTAGGATTATCTGGATCTGCCTTGCTAAAGCCAAATTCTAGTAATTGGTGAATGGCACTGCCCTGCGCCGGAAGATCGAGCTCTTCCACCAGGCTATCTTCAGGCTTTAAGCCTAAAATACGTTCGTAATAAAACTGAACGGGGTCTTTAAGATAAATATAAAGGGCACTTGGAGAAAAGCCCTTTTCGGCCAATTGATGCAGGCGCTCCATTACCGCCGGACTTTTACTAATGCTTATTTCCGAGCGATTAGATTTTGCTCTGCCGGTGGCAATTTTATTTTCAAATTCTAATTGTCGATTTCGTTGTGGCCATTCCAATTCCAATTGGCGAATAAAGCGCGAAGGCTCTACTACTCCCACGGCACTTTCGGCGGTGCTATATAGGAGGTCGATGCTTTGCGCACCTTGCATTAAACGGTAGAAGTGATAAGCGAAAATGGCGTCCTTCTCTAAAAAGGTGGGAATTTGAAATTTCCGCTTTACTTCAAAAGGTAATAAACTAGCTTCGGATCTACCTTTAGGTAAAATACCTTCATTAAGGCTAAGGATTATCAAATGCTCAAAATCTAAGCAGCGGGTTTCTAGCCAGCCCATCACCTGCATTCCTTGCAGCGGCTCCCCTTTTAAATCGATGCTGAGTTCGGGTAAAAGCTCGCGGTAAAATTGCAGGCTTTGCTCAAAATTTTCGAGGTAGGGAAAACGCTCTAATAGGGTAGCCGTCTGACTAAACATCTGGTGGAAGCCGAAAAGAGCCTCGCTTAGGGGATCATCCGAAAGTAGTTGAGCGCGATTGTTTTCACAAAAGTCACTGAGTCGTTTATACTGCTCCGCCGGACTTTGGGCAGCTCGGAAATAATCGGGGTCTAAACCTACCAAAGCCCTTTCTATGTCCAAATCTTTAAAACTTGGATAAAGGGCATTTTTGCGCAGCATCTGCCGCTGTGCTTTTTGTAAAACTTCGGCATTGCCATCGGCTAAACCCTGACTAATCGGATGACTTAAGAGGGCTTCCCATCTCTTATAATGATAGCGCGCCAGGCCATCTTTGGTTTTTTTAGCATTGCGTTCTGCATCGAGTGGGAAGTCCAATAAAACCTCAAAAAATCCCGCCAAGGGCGAATGCTGTAAACTTAAACCCATGCTAAGGTTTAGGTTGGGGAAATCTTGGGATAGATTATTTAGAAAGGCAGGCAACAAACCTTCATCACTTAGGATTAGGGCCGTTTTTCCTTTTTCAATTTCGTTTTTCTCAGCCACAATATTGGCGGCAACTACTGCTTGTAAATTATTTCCGGCAATGGCAATACTGTTTACCTTCCGTTTTCCTTCACTCAGTTTTTTGTGTAGGCCATAAAAAGCATTGCGCTTGCGCAGATGGGTTATCAGGGGCGATTTCCGTAAAAATAGGCCAGCCTCTTGCTCGGTATTGCGGAAGTAGTATTCGTCTACATCCCAATAAAAATCGGCTCTACCGGCTTCGCTTAATTGCAATAGGGCCTTTTCTTCTGCCTTGTTTAGGGCGTTAAAACCAATAAAATAGTAGTGGTCTTTGGCAGGTAAAAGTTCCAGCACATCATCGGCAAAAACGCGATAGGCTAAGCCTTGCCAAGCTTTCGATTCTTCGAGTACGGCTTTTTTTAGCGATTGATACACTAGCGCCAGATCGGGCCAAAAGCGCAGGTAATCGTCGAGCATTTTGGTATGCTCTCCGGCTTCGAGGTTCCATTGTTCAATTCGTTTTAAATCGCCTAAATAGCTGTAAATCGCTTCTGGGTCTACCAAGTAGCGATCTATTTCATTAAAATCCTGAATTAAACTTCGGCCCCAACGATTAAACTCTTCAAAGCTTAGTTCTGGACGAGGCCCTTCCTTAAAACATTCGAAGAGGCGGAAATAAAGCTCAGGTCTGGAGATGGCTTCGAGGCCGGTGGCTTCAAAAATGAGCTCCTCAATACTCATCATTCGCGGAGCCAGAGCAGGTTTTTCCAATTGGGCTTGGAGGGCTCTTTGTAAGAATATGGCGGCTCGCCTACTAGGGAGCACCACCGTTTGCTGATGTAGCGGAAGTTCCTGCTTTAGGAGAAACTGTGCTACTTGTTTGAGAAATGGACGCAAGCTTAGCTGTTTTTCACGAAGAACGTGAAAAACAGCATGGCTTACAATATATAGGGAACACTAGGGTAATTTTTGGGCCGCTTCTAAAACCTCACTCGGATTGGAACGATTCTTATAATCAGGGTCAAAATGACGCCAGCGAATAATGCCCTCTTCATCAATTAAAAAGGTGGCGGGCACGGGCAGTAGCTCGCGTTCATCACCATGATCTTCACTTAGGTCGGCGCCTAAAATGGTTTTATACTTAAATCGTGTGGCCGATGAAGGCTGGAAGGCCAAGTCAAAAGCCAAAATAGTTTGATAGGCCGAATCGTGAAGAAGGGTAAACTTGGCTTCGGTTTTTTCCTGCATCTCGCTTAAGAGCTCTGGCTTATCCGGGGAAATGGCGTAGAGCTGCACTCCTAAATCTTCGAGGGAATCGGCAATTCCATTAAGCTCTGCGAGGTGTTTATTGCAGTAGGGACACCATTGTCCACGGTAAAAAACTAACACAATCGGACCTTCCTCGAGGGCGGATTTTAGATTCACTTTTTCGCCTTCGGCATCTTCCAATACCAGCAAGGGAGCCTTCTCACCCACCTCTAGGCCTTTAACATTTTCTAAATCTTGGGCCTGGCAAGAAACCAGGTAAAAAGCACTGAGTACTAAACTGAAGATATATTTCATAAAATTATTTTTTTGGTATTCCCAGGTCGGTTGAGAAGAACCAGAAATAACCGACCCGGGACAAACCAAACCACATTACATTTCTGCTTGCGCTTCTTCTATTTTTTTGAGCAGCTTCTCGGTGCTTTTACGCACACTAACTTTATCCACTACTTCCTTGCTTTCTGGGTTAATCATATAAATACGACCAGTTCCATTATTTTCGGCAGTAAAATTGGCTAGGCCGGCAGCTTCCAATTTTTTCTGACTAGCAGCCTTGCTTTCATCATTACTTAAATCATTTACGATCACCAAGTACTTTTGGTTTTCCATTAAGTCAGAAAGTAATTCCTTTTCTACCCTTTCGCCATTTTTCTGGCAAACCGGACACCAATCGGCGGTATTAACCACTAGGATTAGGGCTTTTTCGGAGGGAGTAGGGAATTCAGCGGCAGAGCTGCCACCAAGAATCAGCACTAAGCTGAGGAATAAGTTATACATAGCTGAGTTTTTTGTTCCCTTATTGGACGGGCACTCAGCTTAAGCCTTACACTAGAATTGCGATTTTTTCTGAATTTCTTTTTTCAGCTTAGCTTTAAAAGCACTGTTGTCTTGGGCTTTCGCCTGATGGAAATGCGTATCTAATAAATCATTGAGACGTGCACTTTGCTTTTCGTACTGCCTACATAGGGCACATACCACCAGATGGACTTTTAGTCGCGCCCGATCTACGGGTCCCAAAGCACCGGCTTCCTTTTTTTGAATAAAGGCACTGGCTTGCTGACAACTTAATATGATGGGTTTTAAAAGACTCATGACTTCCAATAAACTTGCAGGCAATTCTTTAGCGATAATTTAGCTCGATGGATAATTTGCCAGTAGTTCGACGTACTGATTTCAAATTCCTGACTAATATCTTTTCCTTTTTCGCCGGCAAAAAACTTGGCGGCAATAATATCACGCCACAGGGTAGGTAAATTTTCGAGGCATTGCTGAAAGAGGTCCTTAAAACCTTCCTGGTCCATTAAGGCTTCTTCCTCTTCCCAGGCCGGGCTTTCAAAAGCGGCATTGGTCCAATGCTCATGATCAAAAAGATTCTTTTCGGCTCCATCCTCCTCCGAGGGCTGACCTTCAAATATGTTTTTACGGTAATAAGCCGAACGGAAATAGTCGACAATTTTATTGCGTAAAATTCGCGAGAGCCAAGTTTTAGGATTGCTATCCCCCTTAAACTGATCTAAATTTTCGTAGGCCGCGATAAAAGTATCCTGCACCATATCCTGAGCTAAACTTGCGTCACCCAAGCGGTATTCGGCCCAGCGCAGGAGGTCGTCGCTGTAGCTATCGATCCAGTCTTCTAAATTATTGGCGTCCATTTCGAGGCGCCAAACTAAAACAAATGTTTTTTGGTTGGGCGGTAATGGGGGAAAAGGTTTTTTGATCTTGAGACGTGAGACGTGAGATTTTGAGCAGGGACAGAATCTGGGAAAGGAACCTAGAGCTTAGAACCTAGAGCATAGACGGATTTGAGCTATAATATTATAACGGGACCTTAGTGGAGAAATGTACTTTGTACTAAATACTAAGAGTGAACAAAGTGAACGTACTAAGTACTGGACCACTAACCATTATTCTAGCGGAATCCAGTCTAATATCTATTGCAAGAGATATGAGATATGAGATGTGAGAAGTGAGATTTTGAGCGGGGACCTTATTTTGATTCGGGAAAGGAACCTAGAGCTTAGAACCTAGAGCATAGACGGATTTGAGCTATAATATTACAACGGGACCTTAGTGAAGAAGGTAATTGTACTAAATACTAGCTACTAAGTACTGGACCACCAATCATTATTCCACCAAAATCAAGTCTAGCGTCTAACATCTAAAAGCGAGCCTTGCGAGCGTACTAAGTACCAATTGTTAAATTTCCACCAGAAATCATCCCCCATTATAAAATTCCCTAACTTCAATCCACTTTAAATCAATCTAATGAAGAAACTATTATTCTTTTCCATGGCCTTTACGGCGGGATTAGGCTTAAGTGCCCAAAATTTACCCCAACAAGAGGCTTCAGAGGATTATCAAGAGGGAGCACCTAAAAATGGAGCTTTCAATTATCGTCCTGAAAGCTCTGCCCAAACTTTAATCTGGTCCGAGGATTTTGCCAATGGTATACCACAAGACTGGACGCAAAACGGAACGCCAGCCCAGGCACTATGGGAGTATCGCGGTCCGAATACTGCACCACCTGATAGCGTGGGTTCCCGCGGTTGTTGGGCCGGACCTAATCAATCTGGTAATTTGGGAGACCCTATTAATTCTCCTACGCGAAGCAATGGCTTTATGATCTTCGATTCAGATTTCCTACACTCTAATGGCGACCGTGCTACTAATGGTCAGGGTACCGTGCCTGCACCACATGTGGGCCGCTTGCGTACTGATACCATTGATCTTAGCGGTCAATCTGGTGCAGAACTTGGATTTTACATGTATGCCCGTCGTTTCCAAGCCGCTTGGTATGTAGCAATTAGCACCGATGGAGGAGTTACTTTCCCAGATTCTGTGGAAGTTTTCCCTGCCAGTGAATTGCCAGTAAACTCATCTACCGATCAAAATGCTTACTACCGGGCCAACATTTCTAACTATGTGGCCAATGAATCGGAAGTAGTATTGGAGTTTGTTTTTGATGGCTCAGTAAGTAATAGCAATGGCTCTGGTCGCTATTATTGGATGATCGACGATATTGAAATCGTTACTCCCCCCGAAAATTCACTGCTCTTTACTCGTGCTACAGCACCGGGAACCACCGGTGAGGCACCCGAGCATGACGTAATTTTTGACGGTGAGGCCAGCTATCCAAAGTATATGCACATCGCTAGCTCACAACAGGTGCCCATTACCTTCGATAGTAATATCTATAATTATGGTACCAACACCCAAACCAATGTAGGTTTAGAAGTTGAGGTATGGGATGGAACAAACTTGATAACTACCCTAACTTCACCAACCGTGGCAAGCCTAAGCTCCTTCGATACTGCGTACTATACCACTTTAACAACCAATGCTTGGACTCCAAGTGCCGATGGTGCTTATACCCTAGTATATAAAGCGGTTTCAGATAGCCTTACCTCGGCTACCACTACCACTGCCGATACCTTTAATATTTGGGTAGGCGATGATCAGTATGGTCTAGATGATAGAGTGGCAGATAACTATTTTGGCACTAATACCGGAACTAATGGTATGATTGCCATTGGCGTTTTATACCATTTAGAGAATGGCGACCAAAATGGACTAGTGTACCTAGATGGGGTTGAAATGCAAATGAGCTGCTTAACCGATTACACCGCCGATATGGAGATTGCCATTTACGATTCAGCCGGCTTTGTGTTTAATACGGGTTTCCCATCTTCATCCAGTCCTTTATTTAGTAAGGTCTTTACTTTCGATGGTACCATTCCTTGTAATCTAGCTTATTTCTCTTTCCAAGATGCTAGTGGAATGCCGGTAGCACTACCCGAAGGAAGCTATTATGTTATTGCCAGTTTATTCCCGAACGCTACTGATGGCGTAATTCGTTTTGCCAATAGCACGAATTGGAGTCAGCCTTCTTATGCCTCTGTTTTCCAAAATCAGAATGGTAGCTGGTTTAGTGGTTTCTCCAACAGTACTACTTATGAAGCACCACACTACCGCGTAAAAGTTACTTTCCCGAATACTTTAGCAGAAAACACGCTCGATGAGTTTAAGGTATTCCCGAATCCAAGTACAGGTGACTTTAGTGTTGAGCTTAGTGAGGCTGGACATTATTATTACCGAGTGCTCGGTGTGTCGGGAACAGAGTATTACCGCAGCGAGCAAAGCATTAATAGTGGAGAGCGCTTGGAGCTAGATTTAGATTTACCCAATGGCGTTTACTTACTTCAAATTGTGGATGATGAAGGTCGTCGCAGAACGGAGAAGCTAAGTATCCGTAGATAACTAAGAATTTTTTTCTTCTCGAGAAATGGCCATCCTGCTCCGGCGGGGTGGCTATTTTTTTTAGAAGCGTAAGCAAAAACCTAGTCCATTAAAGCCCAGCTTTAGGGCGGCCTGGGGTTTAATATTTAAACTCTGATTATAACTCAATACCGCTTCGTAGGCCTTGCGGCGAGCGCTAATCTCAATCGGTATGGACACGACAATCAGGCCAATGCCAATTAAGCTCATATTGTAATTGGCCTCCCGGTCTAAAGCCTCGCTCACAAAAGGGTATATCGTTAGGAATCCCCCCGAAATCTGACAAAATAAGGCTAGGTCACGCTGATTATTGGCCTTCCGAATAAGTTGATGGGCCGGCTGTCGCCCCTCGAAAGGTTTTATAAGTTCGGATAGTTTATACTGATTACTATCCGCATCATAAAACTTTAAAGCCCAAAAACTCGATTCCACACTTAAGGGACTGTTATTCTGGGCTAGCGCCGCGGAACTCAATATTACTAAACAAACAAAAGGCAGGAATCTTCGCATAGGCTAAAGGTATGATATCTATTAGCACGCATTTGAGATTTGAGAAGTGAGATTTGAGAAGTGAGACTTTTGGGCAGGGACAGAATCTGGAAAAGAACTTAGAGCTTAGAACCTAGAGCATAGAAAAATCTGTGCTAGAATACTGTGCTAGACCTTGAATGGGGAATTGTACTTTGTACTAAATACGAGCTACTAAGTACTTGACCACCAATCATTATTCTACCCGAATCAAGTCTAATGTCTAGCGTCTAACATCTAAAAGCGAGCTTAGCGAGCGGTCTTCTACTAAAAGCGACTGTAAGGAGCGTACTAAATACTAAGTACTAGTTACTAAAAAAAAACACTTATAAACGTTTCCCACAACGCTCTTAATTCCAAGCGCAAGATGTTTGTAGGGTATTTATAACCAAATCCTGAAATAATGAGTGATTTAAGAAATCGGGTAAGCCTAATTGGACACGTAGGGGCCGATCCGGAAGTAAAGTCCTTCGACTCCAAAGCTAAGCTGGCGAAGTTTTCCCTAGCTACCCGCGAATCCTTTAAAAATGCCAAAGGAGAAAAAATTGAGGAAACGCAGTGGCATAATGTGATCGCCTGGAATGGCCTAGCCTCTACCATTGAAAAGCATGTAAATAAAGGCACCTTCCTAATCTTAGAAGGAAAAATCATGAACCGTTCCTATAATGATAAGGATGGTGAGAAGCGCTACATCACAGAGATTGTGGCGAGCAGCTTAAACTTTTTAGGACCTAAGCAGAATTAGGGCTTGTTGTGTTTAGGCTAAGGTCTCCTGCTTTCGAGTAGGGGGCCTTTTTTATTTCCTTGAACCTTTGCCAGAGCTGGAATGTATCTTTGCTTAAAATCTCAGATATGCCAGCAAACTGGACTACCGTAAAAGAATACCAAGACATCACCTATAAGAAATCGGGCGATGGCGTAGCGCGAATAGCTTTTAATCGCCCTGAAGTACGTAATGCCTTTCGACCCAAAACCGTGGCCGAGCTTTATGAGGCATTCCTCGATGCCCGTGAAGATACCTCCATTGGCGTAGTTTTATTTAGCGCCGAAGGACCCTCACCAAAGGATGGCGTGTATTCCTTTTGCAGTGGGGGCGACCAAAATGCACGTGGACATCAAGGTTATGTGGATGAAGAGGGCATGCCGCGCTTAAATATCCTAGAGGTGCAGCGCCTCATTCGTTTTATGCCTAAAGTGGTTATTGCCGTGGTACCGGGATGGTCGGTGGGGGGCGGACATAGCTTACACGTAGTATGCGACCTTACCCTAGCCAGTAAAGAGCATGCGATCTTTAAGCAAACCGATGCCGATGTTACCAGCTTCGATGGCGGATATGGCTCAGCCTATTTAGCTAAGATGGTAGGTCAAAAGAAGGCCAGAGAAATATTCTTCCTCGGTCGAAATTATTCGGCAGATGATGCCGTGGCAATGGGAATGGCCAATGCTTCTATTCCGCATGATGAATTAGAAGATACCGCCTATCAGTGGGCTCAGGAGATTTTAGAGAAATCTCCCACCTCCATTAAAATGCTCAAATTCGCTTTTAATCTTACCGATGATGGCATGGTTGGTCAGCAGGTATTTGCCGGTGAAGCTACCCGCCTAGCGTATATGACGGAAGAGGCCAAGGAAGGACGTAATGCCTTTTTGGAAAAGCGGAAACCTAATTTTAAAGACATCAAGTGGATACCTTAATTGCCCGTCCCGAAGAAGGCACTTACCCACATTATTACGCCAATTATTACAAGTGGGTAGAATTCAATCAGCCCATTCTAGAGCTTTGGCAATATGCAATTCAGGATTCCTTAGAGTTTTGGAATGGCATTAATGCCGAAGAAGCGGAGTTTCGCTACGAAGAAGGAAAGTGGAGTATTAAGGAAATGCTCTTGCATATCTGCGATACGGAGCGGATTTTTATATTTCGCGCCCTGAGTATTAGTCGAGGAGAGCAGGCCGATTTACCAGGATTCGACCATAATGCCTATGTGCAGGCTAGTGGAGCGGAGCAACGCGATTGGCTATCCATCTTACAAGAATACCAGCATATAAAGCAGATGAGCTATGATTTCATTGCCTCTTTATCGGCAGAGCAATGGAGCTTAAAGGGTCAGGTGGCCGGACAAGAAATTGCGCTTTCGGGCATCGCCTACGTGATACCTGGGCACGACAAACATCATCAAGAAATTGTTAAAAATCGCTACTTGTCCAAAATACGCAATAGCTGACAAGGGACTGTAGCGCGCCAAGTCTACTTTAGCTTTCGAAATAGGATAGTTGATGTAGAGGGCGTATTAACACTAGGGTCCCTTCATCACGAAATTTTTTCCCGGCTTAAATCTCGGTTTAGGTCGGGAAAATTATTTTAAGATGCTTCCTAGTCGCGGTAAAACAATTCCTGATCGATATACTCCCAAACATTTGGAGGCAGCATATAGCTTACATCTTTATTGGCTTTAATGGCCGAGCGAATTTCGGTAGAAGCAATTTCGATAATCGGTGCTTGGGTAAGGTGCACCTTTTCATGTCCGGCTAAAGCCCCACCGTCGCTGCCAATGCGCGGGTAAACGTATAATTCGTGATTTTCTAAAATCGCTTCATGATTGCGCCAACGCGGGAAGCTCTCCAAATTATCTTCACCCATAATAAGGTGGAAGGTGGCCTCGGGATGCGATTCTTCTAAGTGCACTAAAGTATTGGCGGTGTAAGAAGGTTGAGGCAGGGCAAATTCCACATCGCTTACTCGCAGTTTATAATGATCGCCGATTGCTAAGTTCACCATGTGCAGGCGCTGACGGTCATCGAGCAGGGAGCTTTTCTTCTTATGCGGATTATGCGGGGTTACCACAAACCACACTTCATCCAAATCGGTAAACTCCAGCATATACTGGGCAATAATGCAATGTCCGACGTGTATAGGATTAAAAGTTCCGAAGTAGAGTCCTATTTTCTTCATGCTCCAACAAATAGCTTCACCAAATTATAGGCTTCGGTTTTAGCCCTTTCCAAGTCGCGGTTTAAAAGAATGTGATCAAATCGATCGGAGCGACCAATCTCCTTACGGGCTTTGGCCATACGCTGACGAATTTTATCCTCAGAGTCGGTACCCCTTCCGCGCAAGCGATTTTCGAGCTCCTCTTCATCGGGAGGCATTACAAATACCGCTAGGGCGCGATCGCCATAAAGGCTTTTAAGGTTTAAGCCGCCTACTACATCGATATCGAAGATTACATTTTTGCCTAAATCCCAAAGACGTTCAATTTCTGAGCGAAGGGTTCCGTATTTGGTGCCAGCATACACCTCTTCCCATTCGAGAAAGGCGCCTTCTTCCACCTTTTGGTTAAACTCTTCATTGCTAAAAAAGTAATAGTCGCTGCCGTGCTTTTCTTGTCCACGTGGGGCCCGGCTTGTTGCCGAAATGCTAAAAGCCAATTCTAGGTCCTCCTGCTCCAGCAGATGGCGAACTAGAGTGGTTTTCCCAGCTCCGGAGGGGGCAGAAAAGATGATCATTTTGTTTTGCGCTGCCATAAATCTTTTAAGGTGCAGGATTAAAGGATGTTCAGAGCTTGCTCTTTAATTTTTTCCAGTTCATCCTTCATATTTACCACGATTTTCTGCATTTCGGCGTGATTGGCCTTGCTGCCCAGGGTATTAATTTCGCGACCAATCTCCTGACTCACAAAGCCCAGTTTTTTACCCGCCATATTACCAGCCTCCATTAATTCACGGAAATAATCGAGGTGGGCCTGAAGGCGAACCTTCTCTTCGGTAATGTCGTATTTCTCGAGGTAGTAAATAAGTTCTTGCTCAAAGCGATCTTGATCGACTTCTGCTTTTAATTGCTCTAGGCTGCGCTGTAATTTATCTTTTACGCGCTGGCGACGTTCTTCTTCCAAAGGCTCTACTTGATGTAGATAGTCTTCGATATTTTGCAGGCGCAGACTTAAGTCTTCTACTAAACGTCCACCTTCTGTAGCGCGGAAGTCCATTAGTATAGCGAGGGTGTCCTTCAATCCTTCTAATACCACTTGCCATTCTTCGGGGCTCGCTTCATCTTGCTGACTTTGCATTACATCGGGCATGCGAAGTATGGCACCGAGGGCATCGCCACTAGTGCCGGTTTTTTCAGCTAAAGCTTTTAATTGTAGGAGGTAGCCTTCGGCAAGGTCGCTATTAATTTGCGGGGCGCTTTCCATGCCGGTAATCTCCATATTAATATTGCAGTCGATTTTACCGCGCAACAAGGTTTCGGAAATTACTTGTCGGATATCGCCTTCTTTACTCCTATAAAAAGAGGGTAAGCGTAAATTAATATCCGCCTGTTTACTGTTTAGGCTCTTAATTTCAATGGTGACCTTCTTCCCCGAAAGTTTGAGGATCTTCTTGCCGAAGCCGGTCATGGAATACAATGGCGTCATAGGCCGCAAAGTTAAACTTATTGCGCTTTGCTCCTTCGGTAAAAGGAAACCAGGTAAACCCCTAAAAAGATAAGGGCAGCGGCTAAGAACATATGGCGGTTGGGCTGATCGCTACCTAAAATTATCGCGGCAGCGGTGGCTACTAAAGGCTGTAGATAAATGTAAAAACTCACCGTAGTAGAGCTTACCGTTTTTAGGGCATAAATATTAAGGAGGTAAGCGAAGAAGGTAGTGCCGATAATCACGAAACTTATTTCCCAATATACTTTAGCAGGCATAGCGCTCCAGTTAATCTCTGGCATCTGGCCCAGACCGAAAGGAAGCACAAATAGAAGCCCGGCCAAGAAAACCCATTTTATAACTGTAAAAGGTCGGTAGCGCGACATCAGCGGTTTTACCACTACTAGGTAAGAGGCGTAAGAAAGGGCATTGAGCATAACCAGGAGATTGCCCAGTGATTCCCCTTCATTAAAGATAGAATTTAGGGAACCTCCTTGGGAGATGAGGTAGAGGGCACCGCTAATTCCGAGGGCAATACCGATAATCCGTGGCCAGGTGAGTGGCGCTTTTAAGAAGATTGCCGATAAGCTGAGTACCATGATAGGATTGGTGGTCATTATTACCGCTGCACTGATGGGGGTGGTGATGTTTAGTCCTTCGAAAAAGAGTAATTGGTTTGCTGCTACTCCAAAAAAGCCCGCGGCAATTATTCTAGGCCAATCCGCTTTCTGGATTTTCTCCTTCTTCATGCCGATGGTAAGCGCAAAAAACAGCAGCACGGCACCGCTAACGCGCAGGAGGATAAAGGCCCGGGGTTGCACAAAGTTGGGCATTACATCCTTAGCGATGGAGTAGTTTAGGCCGTATATAAGGGCCACGGCTACTAGGGCTAAATGTGCTTTTATTTTGGGTAAATCCGCCATTCGGTAATTTGTGGCAAAAGTGCGGAATAGTTTAGTATTAGTACTTAGTACGCTCCCTTTGGTTGCTTTTAGTATTTAGTACGTTCACTTTGTTCACTGTTAGTACTTAGTACGCTCGCAAGGCTCGCTTTTAGTATGAGACCGCTCGCTGCGCTCACTTTTAGACCTTAGACGCTAGATCGGTCGCTGCGCTCCCTGTTAGACTTGATTCTGGTGGGGTGATGTTTTTTGCTCATAGTGAAGATCCATGATGTTAAGACTTATGAGGTATCGACTGTGGCGAATTGCGAAGTTAATTTTTGGCCAACCTAGATCAGGCACGCACAAAAGTCTCACGTCTCACGTCTCAAATCTCGTAATCCTATCCTCCCCAAAACCCCTAATAAAGAATAAGTGATATGTGTAAAAATCAATTTATTAAACTGAAAAACAAACACTTAAACCCAAAATTAGCCTAAGGTATAGAATAATTGATATTTTGGCACGCTCCTTGCCATTGATTAATCGACATAGCGGAGGAAAGTCTTCCGCAGCTAATTAAAAATTATATGTTATGTCAGTAAATTTCAAAGTGGTTCAAAGAGGAAATCCAATGGACCAAAACGCGCCAAAAATGTATTATGCCTTGGCGGTACGCAAGGAGAAGGTTGATTTAGACGACCTTATTCGATTAGTAAGCATGGTAAGTACCATGAGTGAAGGTGACGTTAAAGGGGTGGTTGCCACCTTGGTAAACGTTTGCGTGGAGCATTTAAGGTCTGGTAATTCGGTAGAGCTAGACAAGCTAGGCTCTTTGAGTGTAGTGGTAAACTCCGAGGGTCGCGAGACCAGCGAGGAGGTGAGCAGCAGTGCGATTAAAAAAGCACGCTTACGTTACCGTCCCTCAAAAAGCCTAAAAAATGTGCTTAAAACCCTGGAATTCCAGAAATTAGGAGGTTCTGAAGCGTCAACTGATCCATCTGGTTCTGGCGGAGGAGCGGCAAGTGCAGCTTAAGTAGCACATTCTTTACCCCCTGTTATGAACCGCGATGCCCCCTCGCGGTTTTTTTTATGCCTTTATAAATCTTTATTTGCCCGCGGGCAAATTTTTTTTGCTCACCAGTAAAATATTTTTGCTCACCAACAAATAATTTTTGCTGGCGAGCAAATTTTTTTTGGTCTAGAGTAAATGGTTTACAGGTCTTTTGAGCTACAGACTAAGCTTTTTAGTCGACAAATATTAAGAGCGTTGCAAATATAAAAAACTGATATTCAATATATTAGTTATCGAGCTTAGGCTCCTCAAGATTGCTTCTCATCTTTTGGGCTAGGGCCCTCATTTTGGGATTTAGCCAGTTTGTAAGCTGAAAAATTAGGGACCAAACATTGCTATTCTCCAATTTTAACTGGTCGATTACCACTGCTTGGCGATGGATAATGGCTTCGTATTCACACTTACGCTTAGAGTCGAGCACTTGATCTAAATAGTCTCTAAGGTCTATATCAAAATACTCACAAATTTTTAGTACTCGGTCTAGTCCAATAGGAGTTTGACCATTTTCTAATTTACGGTACATCGACACCCCAATTGAAAGATACTCGGCCATTTCAGCTCTAGAAACTTTGTGTTTTTGTCTAAGAATTATAAATCCGTCGGTGATGTTTTTATAGTTTGACATAGCAGGAAGTATTAATTTTCCGCTAAAATGGGAATATTTTTTAATAACCAATAGTTTTCTTGGAGCTAGTTATGTTAAAAAACTGAAAGTGAGGAATTTGAAGGTGACTTGATAGCTTGATCTAAAGGTCGAGCTAAATTATATTTACAGGAAATGACATATTTTTCTACAAGCTGTGGATTTTGTTCTACAGGAAATTATAAGAATATGTATTTACTTGCAGCCCGTTAAAAGGAATTGTACACTATTTCCTTATAGTTTATGATTAGAAGAGGGGCTTCGCAATTATTCTTAAACTTTTGGGCTGTGCTTGGTAAAAGCACGGTGTATTATTTACACTACTGCTGCGGCTTATGCAGCGGTTTGTGCATGCTTGTTAAGCCCTCTTTAAATATTAAATCTGCTAGAGCTGCCCGGTCCTGTACTTTGCTTGGCAATAAGCGTGTACGGTTCTGGGCTTTTCTTTTTTTCAATCAAAACACTTCTAGGGCTATTATAAACCTTAATTCGCTTTCATATGAATAGGCTAAAACTGTTTTCTCTAAAGCCATGTGCTTTAGTCTTTTTGTTCTTAATCTGTGTCCAAGGGCTTAGATCCCAAGATGGACCGGGTTTAGTGAATAATCGTAAAGGATGGGTGCAAGGAAACGACAGTAACCACGTCTTGGCTAATCAATGGCTAATAGACTTAAACGATAGTAATTCTGTTTTAGAGACTTCTTTAAATTCAGTGAAGCGTGAATACACCATGTTTTTTACGGTTCATCCGGATAGCTTACCTCTAAGAGACACAGTATTTGCCCAATTAGGTAAGCTCACATTGAATAGTAATGGGGTTTTTGTCGAGGGTAGATTTATACCTGTAGACTTTTCAGATGGCTTTACTAAAATTATCGCAATAAGAGGCAGAAGCCTAAGTAAGGTATTTACAAATCGGGCGCAAGCTTCTTATAAACTCTACAATCCGCATTTGTTTAGTCTAGCTGAGATTCTTGTATATGACCGCGCTTTGGATAGCATGGAAATTAAGAGGGTGACCAGTTATTTGGCAATTAAACATGCTGTACCATTGGCTCGGGGCAATCAAAGTTTTTCCTACTTCCTAAAAGGTAGCTGTGGAAAATATTGGAACGAGTCGGTAAGCCGATTATATAACCAAGATTTATTGGCGATCGGAAATTCTCAGGAGGAGTTACTTTACCAAAGCCAGTCCAGAACTCAAGATGATTCGCTTAAAATAGGTCTTGATACATTGGTGTCCGATGGCTATCTTCCTAATGTAGGTATTGCAGACCAGTCTTTTATAGTTTTTAGTAAGGCTAAAAATCGTTATCGCAAGTATATCAAGTGCCAAAATGGTGGGCAGAATTGGAGTCCAATTTTCTTTTGGAAATTCGAATTGCAGGACTGGTATTCCAGAGCTCAAGAATTGGTGATTCAATTAAGTGGGCCCTTTAACAAGCCGGATACCATAAGGTTAACTACTGGTTCTTTCTACCTGCCCATCCGATCTGTTTTAGACACAGCGGGTAACCGAATTTATAGGATCCCATTGCAGGATTTGCCGGATAATAGCCACTTCTTCTTTAAGCCTCAAGATTCCGACCCTTGTCCAAGCAGACTTAATATTCAACAATTAGATAGCCTTGGAACCATTGGTTTAAATTTAGGCGACGAAGGCGATTCTATTAGCAATCTTCAATTTATCAATGTGCAAACTGGTTTAGTTACCGAGTTATCAGTGAGCGGAATTTCACAAGAAATACAATTGCCTAATGGAGAGTATCTACTTGTGGGCTTAGATAGTGAAGGAAATACAAAATATATGGAGCCTATTGGAGTGCCCCTATCAAATGTAACAACTGGCACCCAGGGTAATCAAGAACCACCCACTGTTGAGGTATTTCCCAAGCCTTGCAAACCAAATGGCAAGATTGAATTGCAGGCATATGATTTAGAGGATTCCGAGTGCATCATCGTCTTAAGCGACATGAACGGAAGGGAATTGTCCCGTACTAGAATGGTGCCAAATAACAAGACTCTTCAGCTCACCATTCAAGCCCCAGTTGCCGCGGGGATTTACAAAGTGAGTCTGTTTCAATCGGACCGATCTTACTCCTACCTCGTACCTGTAAAACCTTAATTTTTTTAGCATGACTCAAAGAATTGCTTCCATTTTTTTAGCCTTGATTTTCTTAAGTCTCGATTGTCAGGCTACTATCCACTTAATATTAAACCCGAACCTGTTTGTTTTTGATGTCCCTTCTTCTGGATATCAAAAAGACTTTGATGAAAGCCCCTTGGTAAACGACCTAAAGGCACCTAAAATTAGAGTGGCACAAGGGGAATCAGCTACATTGGAGTTTGCTGAGGAGCAAAAGGTTTTACTAGGATTTAGCTGGTCCGATCCCGTTAATAGCCCCTACAATGACTTTATTCATTTTAGTGTTGAGGGGGGGTCACTACAGCCCGAAGAGGTATTAAATATTGAATTTGTTGTTGAGGGCTCTATTCCCGATTATCCGCTAAGAATGGTAATCAATGATGAGCAGCATTTTGATATTAATCTGAATGAATACGTTTCCGAAAACAAGGTTCAATTCCAAGTTGAGGCCAAAGAATTACGTCAAGGAAAAAATAAAATTGGTTGGCATCAAGCAAATACGATGGCCTTGAATCTGGCGGGATTCGATATTGATTTTGCTAAAGCAAATGACGAAGCCTTACTTGCTCCAGTAAAATCCAAAATCGTAAAGCATGGCCTTTTAAAGAGGAAATTGAAGAATACAGGGAAGATTGAAGCGGCAGGAGAGTTATTGCGCTACGGTTCTTATCCCAGCATCCCTAAAGGTTTGCAAAACGCCATGCCCGGGGCTCCTGCCTTTAAGTTGGAGGTTGAAAATATCGATAGCAATAGCACTTTCCAGTTCCATATTGATGGGGATAGGGTTTTAGCTATGCGAAAGGAGCTCAGAGTGTTCTATTTCGATCAGCAAAGTCTGAACTGGGTGGACTTTAAGCCCGATACAACCTTTGTTTTAGGAGATCAACTGATAGCGGAAGCTAGTCTTCCAGCCGCAGGTACATATTTTACAGGTTTCAAAAGTAGTCCTGCAGGTTCGGAAGGTAGTATGAGCTTGCCCACCAGTTTGGGCGAAATATCAGCTCCTAATCCTTTAACCGGTTATGGCTCAATTGCAGCACCTAGGATTAATCAAAAAGGAAGCGCGACAACTTCTTTTCCTTTCAAAATTCCTCCTGGCAGAAACGGAGTCGCCCCTTCTTTAGCGGCAGTTTATAGCTCTGATTCTAAGTCTGGTCTCTTAGGTGTAGGATGGGATGTTCCGGTCTCTAGTATAGATGTTGACCTAAGGTGGGGGGTGCCACGATTCTTGAGTGATGTTGAGTCTGAAACGTATACCCTTGATGGTTCAGTGCTTACTATGGAGGGTGGTTTTAGAGGGAATCGCCGAGATGCTAATGGAAATTACGCAAACCGAGTTAGCCAGTCTGTTTTATTTTTCCCTAAAACCCAATCAAACTGGAAGCAAATAAGGCGTTATGGTGCAGATCCTAAGTCCTATTACTGGGTTGTAACTACCGCAGAGCAGTCTAAACTCTATTTTGGTACAGAAGACGGGAGTTCACAGGACCCTAATGCATTAGTTACAAATGATAACGGGGATGTATTAAGCTGGAAGCTAAAACGAATAGAGGATAAATGGGGGAACTTTGTGGAATATAACTACGAAGAGTTAACGGCCCAGTCTTCGAGTCAGATGTTAGATGGCGCGAAACAAACTCTCCTTAGCAGTATTCGCTATACTGGTTTTGAATCAAGTAGTCAAAATATTGAGCCTCCATACTTGGTTGAGTTTAAGTATGAGGATGGAAATAGAGCTGATGCTCGGACCTCGTTTCGTAGCGGTGCAAACCAGGGTAGCTTTAAGCTTCTAAAGGAAGTTGTGATTTCTTTTGATCCCGACCCTCAAACAAATGGTGATGAGCAAGAAATTCGAACGTATCATTTTCTCCATGAGGAAGGTGATTTCGGGAAAATATTGTTAAAAACCATTGAGGAGCGAGTAAATGGAAACCTATTTTACGATTTTGATCTTGAGTATTTTGAGAACCCAGAATTCAGCTTTTCGGAAAATAATATTGTTATTCCAAGTCCTTGGAGTAACGATCCTGACGAATACTCCATGCTTGGAGCTGCTGATAATTCCGGGTATTCTATTGGCGGTTTAGTTGGTGGCGGGATTATATTACCACCTGCTGGATTGGGAAATACAGTCTATGGAGGTGGTAGCTATGGAAGAGCCTATAATTACGGGCGCTCTACCTTAAAGGATTTAAACGGAGACGGGCTCTTGGATTACGTTATTCAGGAAAGTGGTTGGACTGCTTTAAAGTATTATCCAGGAAGGATTGACGACAATGGAAATCCTTATTTTGGGAGTGAAAAGGTTACTGTTAATCAGGCAGGTGACGCTGAAAACAATCGTTTTCACTATAGTTACAATGATATTTCCTCAGCTTTTACAGGTGTCGGAATTTACACTGCATTACTAAAGGCCAACGGGGGGCTGTCGTGGAACTGGAATAGCAGTACTATAAAGGATTATACCAGCGACTTTAATGGAGACGGTATAACGGATTTGGTGGATGATAACAGAGTTTCGTTCGGTACCGTTGACCCAATTAGCCACAATGTGGTGTACAAAGAAACAAGCTATAATGGGCCTAATCCAATTTATGACGACGCAATAGTAAATTGGTCTGCTCGTGTACCAGCTGGTAGTTTCGAAACTGAAGTAGTCCGATCTTGGAGAGCTTTGGTGGACGGTACGGTAGATGTAACGGGTAATATTTACCTAAAGCCAGGATCGTCTGATGGGGTTAAATACGCTGTAGAACATATTGATGCTAGTCAACAAAACAATGTTTTAAAAAGCTTCACGAGTTTAGGTTCTGGCGCTCAACAATCGGTGTCTTTAAATAGCGTCGAAGTACAATCTGGAGATTTGATTTTATTTAGGGTGATTGGGGATGGAAATACGCGTTTCGATTTACTAGACTGGAATCCTCAAGTAGATTATCAAAGTGGGGCAATCTTAAATGCTGACTTAATAAATGTAACGGAGACAAGTCCAAATGAAGGGTTTATCCTTAGTTCCCCTCAAAGTGTAGACGTAAGCAATCACTCTCAAGTACAAATTAGTTTTCCTACTATCAACTGCGGTATTCAAAGTGATACCGTGATTTACGAAATACACTTAGACGCCGAAAGCAGTAATCAAAATATAGAAGAGGTCTTTAGGTATACTGTTCTCCCGGGAAATACCGCGAACATAACCTTAAATGACTTTAATTGGGGCAGTTATACCGCGTTGAAGTCATCGGGATTGGATTTATCCTCTTATGATCAGGCAACAATTAGATTTAATATTACAAGTCCTTCTAATGTAAACTGGAATAACCTGCAATGGCTTCCGGAGGTCAGTGCTAAGAAGGCTGGGGAGCCTAATGCAAGTGTTTATTTTCCCACTGTTGACCACACTATATTCGAAAAGGCAGTTCAGCTAAATTCTTCAATAAACCTGCAGAGTTTGCTTTACCCGGGAATCGATAGGGTTAAGTTTTTCCCAACAGTTAACAATTCTCTAGAGAGTGCCTATTACAATTCAGTGAATCACACTGAAAAACGAAAGTTTAGGATTAAGATTAAAACAACCCAAAACCTAGTCCAAACTTTTGAGATTAAGTTAGATCCTAACACAACAGGTATCGAGATTCGAGACTTAAATAATATTACAACTGCCACTTCTTGTGGTGAAGATAATAGTTTGAGTGCCGTAGAGGATTTTGAGGACTTTCAGGTGTTTGTTTCGGCTTACAGCGATGACCCTGTTTTAGCGGAAATGATTCCTATTTACACCAAAGTGGACTTGTTCCAGTTATTACCAGATGAAGAGGGATATGTCTGCGATATAGTAGAATACGAGAATTACTTATCGGTATATTACACAGACCGTAACTTAAACTTTGGACCAGAGTACCTTGGTTGGGGTGGCTTTGGGTGGAATGCAAACCCTCAGCCAATAGATCCATCAAAGTTCAGTATTGGAGTAAATGATCAAGGGGAACATTTAACCGAAGAGGATTTCGAGGATTTTGACTTAGATGACCTCGAGCAGATGGCTGCAGATTATGGCTTTGACTTAGATTTACAAACAAACCCTTTTAGACCTCTATATCCTGTTCGAGGAGATCAAGTAAATCAAGGTTATTTTCAGCCCATTGGTACCTTAAACTCAATGGAACAAGATGCCTATTGTCATCCTTTTAGTCCTTTTGCTCGTATTTTAAGGGGCTCAAGAAGTCTAGGAACTTTTGGGGAGCTGCCTACTGAATCGTTTACAGAGTTTATAGACCCTGGTAGTTCTAATTTTGATAAGCACGCGCCATTTTTAGAGATGTCCGCGTACAATACTTCCTATTCTGCTGGAGGGGGCTTGAGTGTAACTGGGATTCCAATTGGAGCGAGTGGCTCTTATACTAGCACTACTTATGAGGATGAAGACGATCGAGGAAACACCGTTTTAAGATCCATGATGGATATGAACGGTGATGGTTTTCCTGATGAAGTGATATTAAATGAGGACCTAAACCGTTTGGAAGCACGCTTGTCTGATTGCCAAGGTGGCCGACGGTCATTAACTACTTTGGGTTATGATATCAACATTTGGAGAAATAAATTTACCAATGATGGTATTACTGGCTCTGTTAGTTTAAATGTGGTTCCCGAGAAAGGTTCTAAAAGTCAGTTTCAACTTGCCTTAGATGCATCAGTTTCGGGGCTTGATGGAACTTCGGACTTCGAAGAAGGACTACTTGATATCAATGGAGATGGATTGCCAGACTGGATAGATCAGTCCGCGTTAAACGATGGAAGCTCTTCGGGCACCATTTATAAGCTTAATAATGGGCATGGATTTGCTTCTTCAACAAACCAATCTTTACCGCTTTCGAACAATTCAATGCATGCCGACTCTGAGACCATCGCCTTGGGAGTTGGTGTTGATCCAGCGAAACTTGCTAACCTCGATTTGCCTATAGACTTAGGTCTCTCTTATTCTTACTCAAAGCAAGGGCAAGTTACCAAGACGCACTTACGAGACTTTAATGGTGATGGTTTGTTAGACATTTTTGTGCGATTTGAAGGCACGGCACCATTATATAATAACTATCGGGTTTATTTAAATAGGGGGACTTACTTCTCTACAGACCCAATTGAAATGCAGGTGACCATCGCAAATGAGTCCAAGTCAAATGTTGTTTCCATTAATGCGATGAAAACATGGACTGTTTCAGGCATTGATAAAATTGTTGGTGGCCTTACTGGTG
Source organism: uncultured Flavobacteriales bacterium (assembly GCA_950073045.1). GTDB lineage: Bacteria > Bacteroidota > Bacteroidia > Flavobacteriales > Schleiferiaceae > Croceimicrobium. The sequence continues at coordinate 43,547 of CATMQD010000003.1, forward strand.
CTGGTTTTTTTGCTGACTCGTATCAAGTATCAAATTTTATCGATGTTAATGGAGATGGTTATCCAGATAAAGTTTGGGTAGATTCCAATAACGAGTTGCACATTAGCTTGTGTACTGTTACAAAGTCTAATCTTTTACGAAAGATTAAAGCGCCGGGGGGAAGCGAAATTGCTTTAGATTATCAAAGAGTAGGGAATAAATACGGCTACTTTGATCGCACTCTTAAGGACTATCAAACTAAACCTGTAAGTGAAGAGGAGAGGGTTTATTGGGATATGAATTATTCCAAGTGGGTTTTAACCGAAGTAAGGCATAGAGACGGTTTTGATGAGTATTTTGTAAGTGCTAGTGCAGGTGAGAATGGAGGTGGCCCTCAGGGTCCTAGTCCCGAAGGAATCAATGATGATGGAGATATCGTAATCGATGATGGTGTTGATGAAGTAGTAAGCTATTATCACTACGATGGCGGTATCCATGATCGTAGAAACCGGGAATTTCTAGGCTTTAGTCGAATTGGTGTAGAGTCAGATAAATATTCAACCCTGCCAAATGTTTCGGGTCAATCTTGGTACGATTCAGAAACTGGTGGAAATGGCGTAACAAGCTCACTAGTAAAAGATGGGAATGAGTTGCATTATTTTCAGATTCAACAGTTTACAGAGCCTGGAGGTGGCGATTTTTCGGAGCGCACGAAACATAGCTACATCGCTAACCTCTTACAGACCTCATATAACCTTCTTTTAATCAAGGAGGAGGGTTCAAATGAGACTTATGTTCCTGCGAATTATATGATGGAAGTACGTGACTACCAATATGATTTTCATCAATGGGTCATAGATAGAGAAGTGGAGGGTCTTGCGCTGAATACCATTAACTTAGAAGATCGTGAATTTGATTTCCAGTCAATTGGTGAAACTGATTGTGTTTATCCAGAGTTGACCTCAACAGAGACATACACTTACGCCGATTATATTAAAGGGGCGGGCTCTCAAAGGTTTTTGGCGAGAAAAATAGAGTTTACCTATAATCGATTGGGGCTGCTTACCCGTATTATTTTGAATGGTAGTGATGGTCCTGGCCTGGAAACTTGGGAAATAATAGGCAGTAATGATCAAGGAAATATCCTTGAAAGGGCTTATGCTCCAAATTACAAAGTAGATCTTATTACCCTACTTAATTATTATTATCCTCAGAATGCGGCAAATCGCGTAGGGCAAATAGAGCGGTATCGACTTTATAGTGGGGACACTATAAGTAATAATTCTTTACTCCGCCGGAGCAAAGTAGATCAATTAACACCGGATGGTTTAGCTGCTCGGAAAATGGGAGCTGATAATGGAAATGGTGTTTATAGTTATACAAGTTTCTTTTATACTCCCAGTGGGCAATTAGATTATGCCCAACTACCAGTAAATCATAAAGGTGATGAGCTGGAAGTGCACATGGAGTATGACTTGGATTATCAGCTTTATCCAACTAAAACAACTAAAAGGTTTATCCTAAATGATGGCAGTCAATGGGATGAAGAAAGCCACGTTTATATTGACCCCGCCACGGCTCTTATGCATAAATCTATAGATCCAAATGGGCATGCCACAGAGGTCTATTATGATGATTTTTATCGCCTGGAACGCGTTTATGGCCCCCGCGAGCTGGCCTATACCAATGCACCGTACCCTTTGGCCTTTGAGTATTGGGATGGCGATATAAATAATGGCAGCCCTTGGGCTATGGTAAAGCAATATTTGGGGACCCCAACAAATGCAAGTGCTCTTGGAGCTAATCCAGCTAGTCCAAGCATTGATCTAATTTTGAGTGCTGAGAATAGAGATGTAGCTGGTTTAGAGCCAATATGGAGTGATCCGGATATTCGACGAGCGGCCAGTGTTACTGATGGATGGGGCCGGGTGATGCAAAGCCAACAAGAAGTAAGTATTTTGGGTCCTGCTGGAGAAAATGTAAAAGGCAGACGTGTAAGTGGTCCTTTGGCCTTCGATAATTTTATGAACTTGGTCAAAGTTCAAGGTGCGATCGCTACCAACTCAAACCCTAATGAAGAGGCTTTGCGCAAGGTATATCTAGCGGGTTTTAGTGGAAGAATGCCAGCTTTTATGTCTCATATAGATGCTTTTGGAAGAGGAGCGCTTGCTTATAGCTTAACAGATTTTGAATGGAATGGGAGCAGAATGTACCAAAAGTCCACTCAAGAGTTTGGCTGGGCCGAGCGACCTAATCAGAATGGATATTACCTCTATGGCCTAAGTAAGACGTATGGTCATGAATTAATGGAGGAAAAGGTGTTTTACGACTATTTCGGGAACGCTCAGTTGCTTTTAAGTGGCGATCAAAACAATCCTGCAATAACGCAATATACCCACGATGCAATTGGGCAATTACTCGAGTCCACAAATCCAGCGGGTCTCACAACCTATTACGAATACGATCTTCGAGGAAGGGTAGTCCAAGAAGATCAAGCAGAGCGAGGCCAAAGCCAATTTACATACGATTTGGTTGGTAATCTCCTGCAGTCCAATCAGAGCTCAGTAAATCGTGAAGGGGAAAGTGAGGCTTATCAAATTGATTTCGAATATGAGTATAATCGTCTGCAGCGAAAGATATATCCGGTCACAAATAAGATTAATGACTTAGAAGTTATATATGGACGTCCGGGCCAGGATGGCAATACCTTAGGTCGTGTGAGAAAAGTAAAGCAAGGCCAAAGTGGGGCCTATGTTTTACAAGAACAGTTTCGCTACAATGCCATGGGGCAAATTAGCAGAGAAGATCGCACCATTGCGGTACCTCAATTTGGTAATCAAAGATTGGTTACAGATTTTGTTTTTGACTCTTGGGGTAGAATAAAGCATATGCGCTACCCAGATGGGGAAAGACTGGAATATCACTATGCTGCGGGCGGTGACTTAAATCAGGTGGAGACTACTGCTTTATTTAAATCTTCTAACGAGCCATCCTATTACCTTAAAGGGGTGGATTATGACGGTTTTGGGCAACCGCTAGCCAAACGATATGGTAATGAAAGTCAATCTAGTTTTGAATATGATGATTTAAGCGGAAGCTTAAAAACCTATAAGCTTTACAGCTCTGCTGAGAACTCTGCTTTTGTGTCTCAACAGTTATTGGATAAAGATTTCACCTACGATGCAACTGGAAATATCAGCAAAGTTGAGAATCACCAATCAGCCTTAGGCCTTCCGTATAATAATTTAGGAGGGTCCTACACTTTCGACTATCAATATGATGAGCTTAATCAATTGGTGGCGGCAGACGGTTTGTGGCAAGGTGCCCAAGGAGCAGAGTGGAACTACGATCTTGATTTCTCCTATGATCTAAACGGTAGGGTATTATCAAAAACCCAAATAGTAAGTGATGCTCAACAGAATGTGCACCCCACTGCGAATTACGATTTTACTTATCGCTACGATGATAATCAGCGTAATGCGCCCACTTCTATAATTGGCCAGGCAAAAAGCTTCGAATTTCAATATGATCCATTTGGTAATATGGACGAAGTAAAGAAGGATGGCAAAACCGAACTAAAGCACCTCTATGATGAGGAACATCGATTAAGAGGAAGCTTAAGTCCTTTTGAGGCTCAGCATAATGTTTATGATCCTTATGGTATTCGTTTAATGAAGGGGGAGATGACCATGACCGATATTTATGAAAACGGAGAGATAATTGGTCAAAGCCGTTCTTTACAACCTTATTTAGTTAATGCAGGCCCACATTATCTGTTTCAGGTATTTGAGAAAACGGCACGAGTTTCTAAACATTATTATGGGGCTCGTGGAAGTAGGATTGCATCGAGGGTTTTAAGCGAGCGCATAGTTCCAGAGGGTTATGTAGCTCCTGCACCAGGTGAGGATGGTACCCTAGGCAATGGCACTTACTTCGGGGATTTTAATGCTGATGCACCGGAGGATTTAGGTTCTTATAGTCCACCGGTAGAAAATAATGTGGTATTAACCGAGGGTTTGGCGAAGCTATTGCGCGATTTTGATCAATCCGAATGGTATGAGCCCAGCATGGAAAATGAAAGGCCCCCTTATCCCGAGCTTTATTATGATCGCGATGCATGTGCTTGGGAAGGGATGGGCGATCAGCCGAGTACTTTCCAGGTGGAGTTTTGTGATTGTATTAACGCGCAACTTGAGGATAATTCAGAAGGAAATGACTGCGATTTATTCCCTGAAATATATTGGTACCATGGTGATGGTTTAGGAAATGTAGAATACCTCACTGATTTGGCGGGGATGCCCTATGAGTATTTCTG
>CATMQD010000004.1 GCA_950073045.1 uncultured Flavobacteriales bacterium
AGGTACAATGAATAAAGTTCCAGCCATGCTTAGTATTTATTGGGGTCGAGGTGCTCCGCCGGATCCCAGAAGTGTTTAGAGAAATTCTGCACCTTATCGTCTTCCACTTCTAATCCCTCATTTTCTAATAATTCTTGCATCATTGTGGAGCTCTCGAAATAATGCTTACCACTTAAAATTCCCAGTCGGTTTAGCACACGGTGAGCAGGAACGCCTTCTTCCGTAAGGCTTTTATTCATGGCATATCCCACCATTCGACTGCTTTTAGCGGCTCCAAGAAATTTAGCAATTGCTCCATAGCTCGTAACCTTTCCTTCGGGAATATGCCGGCAAACGGCGTAAACTCGGCTGTAAAAATCACTCAAAGCTCCAACGAATATAGGTGATGGCCTTGCCTTCTCTCCGGAAAAGCTGCTCATAGTGAGTTTGCACTTCTTTTAATACTGGTTCGGTATTGCGAGGGTCTTGCTTATCGATATCGTGATAAACACGATGCACCGGGAAACCCATCAGCTGCAGCAATCCAATCGTGTAACCATGCAAGAATTCGCTATCCGTTTTTAAGTGAAGCAAGCCGCCTGATTTTAAAATATACTGATAGCGCATCATGAAATTAGGGTGAGTAAGACGATGCTTGATACGAGTATGCTTAATTTGAGGATCGGGGAAAGTTATCCATATCTCAGACACCTCACCGGCATCAAAGCAATGATCTAAAAGTTCAATTTGGGTTCTCAGGAATGCCACATTGCTGAGACCTTGTTCTTCAGCTTCTTTTGCACCATACCAAATTCGGGCGCCTTTAACATCTATGCCAATGTAGTTCACTTCGGTATTACGACGAGCAAGAGCGACGGTATATTCTCCCTTTCCACAGCCAAGTTCTAGTACTATGGGATGGTCGTTTCCGAAAATTTCTTTCCCCCATTTTCCTTGAAGGTTGAGACCTTTTAACACTTCTTCGCGTGAAGGCTCCACTACATGTTTCATGCGGGCATTCTCTTCAAAGCGCTGTAATTTTTTTCGAGCCATTCTGCAAAAGTAATTGATTGCCTTTTCAGAACTTGCGCTCATGGGCAGAAGCATCATTTATGGCGTGTTAAATTGGGGATTAGGCCATGCTACTCGCAGTAGTCTAATCATTCGAGCCCTTGAAAAAGAGGGCTTTGAGCCAATAATCGCCTCCGATGGTGCAGCAGGGGAATGGCTACAACAAGAGTTTCCACATCTCGCCTACCGTTCATTAAGACCTTATGGGATTCATTATTCGCGGTATAGTTGGCAATGGCCGTCCTTATTAATGCAACTACCCAAAGTGGCAATGGCTGCATCAGCCGAAAGGCAATTACTTAAAATTTGGGTGGAGGAATTAAAACCCGTGGGTATTATCTCGGATAATCGATTAGGCTTTAGTCATCCTTATATTCCATCTGTTTATTTAAGTCATCAATTACAACCTCGTGCCGGGTTTTTTAGTCCCATCGCCGCCAGGCTACATGAATATTACCATAGTAAGTTTCAAGAAATCTGGGTGCCGGATGAGGCTGAGCTAAACTTGAGTGGTAAACTTAGTGAGGGCGAGGGGTCGAGAAGGATTGGTCTTTTATCTGCCTTAGAGCGAGAAACTGCTAAGAGCGAAGGAATTCTAATTATTCTTAGTGGTCCCGAGCCGCAACGCAGTCTACTTGAGAATAAAATTTTGGATCAGGCAGACGACCTTCCTGCTAATAGCATTTTGATTAGAGGTACTAATAATGCCATGGAACGACCTATTCATACCAATTTGAAAGTTTTTAACCGATTAGGGAGCCGTGAAATTTCGAAATTATTAGCCAAGGCAGAATTGGTTATAAGTCGCAGTGGTTATAGCTCGATAATGGATTATTTCTATTTAGGTAAGAAAGCCGTTTTAATTCCTACTCCCGGTCAGAGTGAGCAAAATTATTTAGCAAGAAGACTTGGCGATAGTCCTCACTTTTTAATGGTAAAACAGAGGAAGCTAAATTTAAAAGCGATTGTAGAAAGGGCCAATACTTTGGAAGCACCGGAACCTCACGATAGTAAATTGCCCAAAGACTTGTTTAGCCTTTTTTCAAAGTAAACGAGAAGGTAGAGCCTTTGCTTTCGCTACTGCGTAAATTGATGGTTTGCTTGTGGGCCTCAATGATGTGCTTTACAATGGAAAGTCCTAAACCTGTACCGCCAGCATCACGAGAACGGCTTTTATCTACACGATAGAAACGTTCAAAAACCCGGGGCACATCTTCGGGAGGAATGCCAATTCCATCGTCGTTTACCTCGGTAAGGATGTGTTTGTCCATATCGAAGAAACGCACTTCAATATGGCCATCTTTATTACCATATTTTACCGCATTACCTATCAGGTTAATCAGAACTTGTTCAATCTTAGAACGATCTGCTCTTACTTGAATAGGGCGATCGTGGTCGCGCTTGGTTTTAAAGCTAATGTTCTTTTTCCGAGCACGATCCTCTAAAAGTTCAAATACTCCATCCACTAGGTCGGCTAAATCAAAAGTTTCATAATTAATATGTACCCGATCCGATTCCAAAGCGGAAATAACTTCAAGGTCCTCGATAATATTAATCATCCTATCTACTGATTTATTAGCTCGCTTTAAATAGCGCCTATTAATTTCTTGATCGTCGATAGCTCCATCCAATAGAGTAAGTAGGTAACCCTGAATATTAAAAATGGGGGTCTTGAGTTCATGGGAAATATTACCAATAAACTCTCTGCGGAAGTTTTCACGCTCGCGCAGTTCTGCAATTTCATTTCGATTCTGTGTGGCCCACTCGGATACTTCGCGTGTTACCTGATCTAAATCGGCAGAACGGGCTAATTCATCTTCCTCAAACTCCGAAGCAATTTTTAGCTCATGGATATTTTTATAGATGATTTTAACCTTACTGTAAATGAACTGCTCTACCCCAAAGCGAATTAAAAAAAAGGCCAAAACGAAAATAAGGCCACCTATTAAAAAGGGAAGGTAAACCGGCACACTAGGAACAACGAAAATTGCTTTAAAAAGCGACATGGCCCCAGTGGAGATGCCTCCAAGGACCAATGCAATTGCAAATGCTAATATGCCGGGTTTATCGAATCGCAATTAGGCTTCGAATTTATAACCAACGCCCTTCACGGTTTTAATTGACTTATCGCCAATCTTCTCACGCAGTTTTCGGATGTGTACGTCGATGGTTCGTCCACCAACCACTACTTCATTACCCCAAATTTTATCTAAAATCTCATCGCGATGGAATACTTTCCCTGGTCGAGAAATTAGAAGGCTTAATAATTCAAATTCTTTTCGAGGAAGATTAAGCTTATCGCCATTTAGGCTTACTTGGTACTTATCTAAATCAATGCTAAGATTGCCGAATTTTTGCACATTCTCGCTTTGAACGGATTGCCCATAACGACGGAGCAATGCTTTAATACGGCTAATTAATACCTTAGGCTTAATTGGCTTAGTGATATAGTCGTCGGCACCAGCATCGAAACCTGCCACTTGAGAGTAATCTTCCCCACGCGCAGTAAGGAATGCTATCAGCGTGCCTTCTAAACCTGCGGTCTTGCGAATTTGATCACAAGTTTCGATGCCATCCATGCCGGGCATCATTACATCCAATAGTATAAGGTGAGGCTGTTCTTTCTTCGCTAGTTTTAGTCCGGTTTCCCCGTCATTAGCGGTTAGAACTTTAAACTCCTCCTTTTTAAGGTTATAACTTACAAACTCCAGAATATCGGGTTCGTCGTCAACAAGTAGAATGGTATAATCGCTGTTATTCATGATTCAGCATTAGAAATCGGGGTCAAAAATAGACATAAAGCCCTTGGACTGTGGGTGCTTAACAAAGCGTTAAATTAAGAATGTTAGGCTTAGGTCTAACTAATTTGGTTTAAGTTACTGTAAAGCAAGGATTTGCCAATGTTAAGAAGGTGGTTTTAAGTTTTTTTGATTAACTAAAGTTCCTTAAAGCTCGCTTAACCTCAGCTTAACAATGACTGGGTTCCTTTGCCGCCAACAAATAACAAGTATTTCTCCGATGAAAAAATTTAAGTTTTTTGCAATGACTGCTTTCGCAGCATTCGCGATGACCTCTTGTGAGGACGATGAGCCTGCTACTACTACCGTTGATAATGGTGTTGACGTAGTTGCTGTTTCTGGAACTATCAATAGCGACGTTACCTGGTCCAAAGATAATATCTACCGTCTAGATGGTCGTGTTTTAGTTGCTGGTGGTGCTACCTTAACTATCGATCCAGGTACTATCATTAAAGCTGCTCCAGGTTCAGGTGCTTTTGCTTCTGCCTTAGTAGTTACTCGTGATGGAATGATCAACGCTCAAGGTACTGCTGCTGAGCCTATCATTTTCACTACAATTGCTGATGATATTAAGCCAGGACAAATCGCTTCTCCAAACATGGACCCAACTAACAACGGTCTTTGGGGTGGTGTTATCATCTTAGGTGAAGCCCAAATTTCTGCTTCTAATGATGATGGTGATCAGTTAGCCGAATTACAGGTAGAAGGTATTCCTACTTCAGTAGACGCTCGTTACGGTGGTAACAACGATGCTGATAACAGTGGTGTATTCTCTTACGTATCTATCCGTCACGGTGGTGCTAACATCGGTGATGGTAACGAAATCAACGGTCTTACTATGGGCGGTGTTGGTACTGGTACTAAAATCGATCACATCGAAATCGTTGCTAACCAAGACGACGGTGTTGAGTGGTTCGGTGGTTCTGTAAACACTTCTAACATGTTAGTTTGGAACTGTGGTGATGATGGTTTAGATACTGACCAAGATTGGATCGGTACTTGCGAAGACTTCATCGTTGTTGCTCCTGACGGATCAGCTTTCGAATTAGACGGTCCAGAAGGTAACTTAAACCGCGGAACTCACCAATTTAACAATGGTACTGTATACGCTGGTTCTAGCATTGCTTCTTTAATCGACTGGGACGGTGGTACTAACGCTGGTGTAAACAACGTGTTCTTCTTTGGTTTAGATTCTGACTACGGTTACATCGCTGAAGATCCTGCTAACGACGTTGACGAATTCAAACCTTTCGCTTCTTTCGGTGGCGACGGAACTGGTAACACTGCTAACCTTCGTGTTAAATTAAACGGCCAAACTCTTGCTGACTTATTCGAGACTGGTTCTACCATTCCTTCTGCAGTAAGTGAGTCTACTTCTAATGACTTCGGTCACACTGGAAACTACTCTTGGACTTGGGCTTCTGTGTCTGGTTCTTTAGGTTCTATCGGACTTTAATTAATAGTTCTTATAGATCATAATATTTAAAGGTCTGCCCCTCCTTCGGGGCAGACTTTTTAGCATTTACAACGATCAATTTTATTTCGATGAAGCTTACAATTAAATCAGCCTTAACGCTCTTGTTATTTGCTTTACCTACGCTAATGCTTGCCCAAAAAGGTACCATTCGCGGACAGGTTATAGACGGAGAAAATGGCGAACCTCTATTTGCGGGTAATGCCGTAATTAAAGGAACCCAAATAGGTACTACTACCGATTTTGATGGTTTTTACGAGTTAATGGCTGAGCCAGGTACCTACCAGTTGGAGATTAGTTTTATCGGAATGTCTAGTCTTATCATTTCTGATGTGGTAGTTAAGGCCGGTGAAGTTACCGTTGTAGATCCTGTAACCTTACAACCTGCGAGTAGTGAACTAGCGGAAGTAGTAGTAACTACCGAGGCAGTTCGAAATTCGGAAGCTGCAATTGTAACCGTTAAAAGAAAATCTACCAATCTTATCGATGGGGTTTCTGCAGCGAAGCTTCGAAAAACTGGTGATAGCGATGCCGGTGATGCTGCCAAAAGGGTTACCGGTGTATCCGTAGAAGGAGGAAAATACGTTTACGTTCGTGGTTTAGGTGATCGTTACACTAAAACCATGTTAAACGGAGTGGATATCCCTGGCTTGGACCCGGACAAAAACAGTATTCAGATTGATATCTTCCCAACTAACTTGATTTCAAATCTTACTGTTCTTAAAAGTGGTTTAGCTGAATTACCGGCCGACTTTACCGGAGGGGTTGTGAATATTGAAACTCAAGAATTCCCAACCGACAAAATTTTTGACATTTCTGTAGGAGTAAGCTACAATCCACAAATGCACTTCAATTCGGATTATATCAATTACGAAGGTGGTGCTACCGACTTCTTAGGTTTTGATGATGGTACCCGCTCAATTCCAAATCCGAATGGATTAGGTGATCGCCCTTTCTTTGCTCCTGATGCTGATGTAGAGAGCTTTAACCAATCATTTAACCGTACCCTTGGGGCCGAGAGCCAAACAAGTATCGCCGACTACAGCTTTGGTGTATCTTACGGAAACCAAATTTCTTTAGAGTCTGGAAATAAATTCGGTTACATCGCTAGCCTTACTTACGATAACTCTCGCCTTTATTACGACAATATGGAATTTGGCGAATTTCAGCGTTCAATTCCATCTGATGAAACGGAACTTTTAGCGGCTACAACCCAAAGCGGAAAAGTAGCCGAGCAAAATGTTTTACTAGGCGGATTGGTTGGTTTATCCTACAAAACCTTAAAGTCTAAGTATAAATTAACCATGATGCATTTGCAGAATGGTTCTTCTCGTTCAGCACAATTATCTCTACGCTCATACGAGGATATCCCAGGTATTTCGGATTACGTTGCTTTCTCTCATAACTTGGAGTACAACCAACGTGGCTTGAGCAATGTGCTAATTGCTGGGGAACACTATATAGATGGTGGTGATTGGGAAATTAATTGGAAAGTTTCTCCAACTCTTTCTTCTCTTTCTGACCCTGACATTCGTAAAACAGCTTTCTCTATCAGTCAAGGCGATTCTGCTTTTGATCCAGGTGAAGGTGGTTTACCAAGTCGTTTATGGCGTTCTTTAAGTGAGATTAACAATGTGGCGAAAGTAGATGTGATCCGTAAACATGAATTGTTTAATGACGATGCCAAATTGAAATTCGGTATTAGCCATACTTACAAATACCGTGATTACTCTATTTTCCAGTATAACTTGAACGAGTTGACTTCACAGAATGCACCTCAAATTCAATTGAATGGTGATCCTAATGCGGTATTAACAGACGCGAACTTATATTCCTATAACTCTACTGCTGACGATTATATTGGTTTTTGGTATAACCCTACTTTAGAGCCAGGATTCGCTAATCCTAATGAGTACCAGTCGAATATTAACAACTTCGGTTTTTATGTAGGTGAGGAATTTAAGGCTACTGAACAACTAAAGGCAGTTGTAGGACTTAGAGCGGAGCTCTTCCAGCAACGTCACACTGGTCGTGACCAGGATGGTGCGAACCCAAATAGCACTGCAGGTAATGTATTGGATAATGAAATGGTTTTAGATGCCTTAGATTTATTCCCATCTGCCAATTTGATTTTTGCAGTAAACGAGAACGTTAATATTCGTGCATCTTATTTCCGCTCTATAGCTCGTCCTAGTTTTAAAGAACTTTCTTTCGCTCAAATTCTAGACCCAGTTTCGAACCGTACTTTTAACGGTGGCTTATTTGTTTATGATGGCGATTGGGATGGTAACTTAACTTCTACTCGTATCAATAACTTCGACTTACGTTGGGAGTACTTTATGGAGGGAGCCGATATTGTTTCGGTAAGTGCCTTCTTTAAAAGTTTCGATGCACCAATTGAATTAGTACGTATCCCAACTTCTCAAACTTTACGTGATATTCAACCACGTAACGTAGGTCAAGCAACCTTAATTGGTGGTGAGTTTGAATTCCGTAAAAACTTGAAATTCATCAATGAGAACTGGAACAAGATTGCCTTCTCTGGTAACCTTACTTATACCTACTCTCAAGTGGAAATGGCCCCAGTTGAATTTAATGCTCGTAAAAACTTCGAGAAGGATGGCGAAACTGTAGAAAGCACTCGTCAAATGGCTGGCCAAGCTCCATACATTGTAAATGCTGGTTTTAGCTACGATGATATTGAGAAAGGTCGCAGTGCTGGTTTATTCTATAATGTTAAAGGTCGTACCCTAACTATTGTAGGTAGTGGTTTGGCACCAGATATTTACTCGGAGCCCTTCCATAGCTTGAACTTTACTTTCAATCAAACTTTTGGCAAGGATAAAAAATCAGCCATCAATATCAAGGTTTCCAATATCCTTAATGATGTGCGTGAGGAACTTTATCAAGCTTATGAAGCTCAAGAGCAAGCCTTTTTACGCTACAGTCCTGGAACTGCAGTTTCTATCGGATATACCTATAGCTTTTATTAATCTTTTACATAGTAGATTCTCTTAATCTACTGGTAACTTTTATCGAAGGGAGGTCTTGTAAAAAAGACCTTCCTTTGCATTTCTAAATACTCCAATAATGAAGAGAAAACTTACAAATCTATTTGCAACTTTGGGAGCCCTAGTCATTGGCTTTCAGGGCTTCGCGAAAACCTCAGGTGAACTTGGTGGGATGGCCAGTTCTTCGGTATCGGTGCCTGCCTATACCGTATCGCAAATCAATAGCTTAGATGCCAATTTCTCCGCAGATTCGGCGGGTGTAGTTTGCTCGATCGATGGTGTGGTTTATACCGATGACTTCGATGGAAATAACGGTTACAGTTTCTACATGTATGACAATACCGGTGGTATTAACGTATTCTCTTTTAACGATGAGCCTGGTGGGTACCAAGCCATGCGCGGAGATTCTATCCGTGTATTCGGAAGCATCGCCATGTATAATGGTTTGTTAGAAATCGATGTAGATTCTATCCACAGTCTTGCCACTGGAATTAGCTTAGCTTCTCCAATGGTAGTTTCTGATTTAGATGAGAGCACCGAAAGTGAGTTTATTCAACTAAACGGATTTACCTTAGTTACTCCTTCTCAATGGCCATCAGCCGGAAGTAGTGCTAATGTGGATATTACCAATGGTGTGGATACCCTTACCATGCGTATTGACAGCGATACCGACATCGACGGAAGTCCTGCCCCAATGGGAAGCTTTAACGTAGTTGGTGCTGGTGCTCAATTTGATAGCTCTTCTCCTTATGATGAAGGTTATCAGGTTTTCCCACGTGACTTGCAGGATATTACAATGAATCCCGTTTCAATTAACGGCGTTCCATTGTACACTGTATCACAAATCAACAGCTTAGATGCTAACTTCAGTGCCGACTCTAGTGGAGTTAACTGTGCCCTTAATGGTGTAGTTTACACCGATGACTTCGATGGAAATAACGGTTACAGTTTCTACATGTACGACAATACCGGTGGTATTAATGTATTCGCCTTTAGCGATGAGCCTGGCGGTTACCAAGCGATGCGTGGTGATTCTATTCGCGTATTTGGTGACATCACCATGTATAATGGTTTATTAGAAATTGCAGTAGACTCTATTCATACCCTTTCTACTGGTGTGAGCTTAGTTTCTCCAATGGTAGTTTCTAATTTAGATGAAAGCACCGAAAGCGAGTTTATCCGTTTAAATGGATTTACCTTAGTTACTCCTTCTCAGTGGCCTTCAGCCGGAAGTAGTGCTAATGTGGATATCACCAATGGAGTGGATACTTTAACTATGCGTATCGATAGCGATACCGACATCGACGGTACTATGGCTCCAACTGGTGCATTTGATGTAATTGGCGCGGGTGCTCAGTTTGATAGCTCTTCTCCTTATGATGAAGGTTACCAAATTTTCCCACGCGATAGCATGGATATTATTCCAGCTGCAATGGCAAATCCTTGTTCTGCTCCATTCTTCTCAGAGTATATCGAAGGATCTGGCGTAAATAAAGGTTTTGAAATTTATAACCCTACCGCCGGCGTTTTAGATCTTGGTCCTTATAAAGTGATTACTAGCTTTAATGGTGGCCCATCTTCCACAAGCTTAAACCTTACTGGTACTATTCCTTCTGGAGGTACTTATACTGTTGTTAATTCAGGTGCCGACCCTACTATGTTAGCTGTAGCTGATATCACCGTAGGTGGCGGTGTAGTTAACTTTAATGGTGATGATGCTATTATGTTGGTAGATACCGTAATGGGAGACACCATCGATATCATCGGTGTAGTAGGTGTTGATCCAGGTTCAAGCTGGACAGTAGGTACCGGAAGCACTGCCAACCATACCTTAGTACGTATGGCCAGCGTGAGCAGCGGTCAAACTGATTGGACTATTGGTGCTACTGAGTGGACTGTAAACTCTAGTAATACTTTCAGCTTCTTTGGTGCTCACACTAGCAACTGTGTGAATACTACTCCAGCTACCCCAACCATCGAGTTCCGTATGGCTACTTACTCTGCCTCAGAAGGTGCAGGTAACGGTGCAATTACTTTGGATATTAATCCTACCAGCACTACTAACGATACCGTATTCTTATCCTTTACTCCTGGTCCTGGCTTAACTGTAGCTGACGGTACAATTACTCCTGCTTTCGATCCTACAACTGGATTATTAAGCTTGCCAATTCCAGCAGGTTCTGATTCTATCAATTTGCTTACCACCATTACTGATGATGCTTTAGTGGAAGGCTTAGAGTACGGTGATTTAGATATTCTTTCTACTAGCGCTGGATTAACAGTTGGAACTATTAACTCCGCTCGTTTCGAGATTATCGATAATGACATTCCTACCTATACTATCGGTCAGGTAAAAGGTGTTGATGCCGACTTTATTCCAGATTCATTAGGTGTAGAGTGTCGTTTAATTGGTACTGTATTTACCGATGATTTTGATGGTAATAATGGTTACAGTTTCTACATGTACGATCAAACTGGTGCAATCAATGTATTCAACTTTGTTGATGAGCCAGGTGGATACCAAGTACAGCGAGGTGACTCTATCCGTGCCATCGGAACAATTGAATTCTACAATGGTCTTATCGAGATTCAAGTAGATTCTATCGCTCTTATTCAGAGTGGGGTTGCCCTTCGTCAACCAACTCAGGTTTACGACCTAGATGAAAGTACCGAAAGTGATTACATCCGTTTAAATGGATACTATTTAGTAGATCCTTCTACTTGGCCAATCTTTGCTGGTAGCAGTGTAAACATGGATATCACCAATGGTCAGGATACTTTAGTAATGCGTATCGACAGCGATACCGATATTGATGGAACTCCTGCTCCAACTGGTTACTTTGATGTAATTGGTGCTGGTGGTCAGTTCGATGGTTCTGCTCCACATGATGAAGGTTACCAAATTTTCCCTCGTGATACATTTGATATCATCCCGGTTACTTTACCAGAACTATACATTAGCGAAGTAATGCCAAGCAGTGATCTTTCTGCACCAGTTGATGGTGATTGGTTTGAAGTACGTAATGCTGGTGCTAACCCAGTAAACTTAGACGGATTTAGCTGGGACGATAGTAGCCGCGATCCAGGAACTCACACTGTAAATACTGGTGTAATGATTCCTGCTGGTGGAACTGCTTTATTCGTAGAAGTTGATGATGCTGATGTTACTGCTTGGGAAACCGAATGGAAACAAAACGGTCAAGGCTTAATTATTCTAAATGAGGACAGCGAGTTTAACGGTTTCTCTGGTTTAAGCTCTGGTGGTGATGAAGTGAACCTTTACGATGCTGAAGGTCGTTTAATTTCTGCTGCTCTTTATACTGGGGCCGATGTAAACGGAGGATTCACTATTGAGTTTGATATGGATGGTAATGTATTAGGTAGCGCTGTAGATGGTGTGAATGGAGCATACACTTCCCTTAACGGTGATGTTGGTAGCCCTGGAGATCAATCAGCGGTAAGCTTAGACGAAATCTTAGAAGCTAATTTAACTCTATATCCAAATCCAAGTAATGGTGTGTTTACCATTGAGAGTGCTTCAACTCAAGAGAAGAGCATTCAAATTATGGATCTTAATGGAGCTATGATTTACAATGAACTAAGCACTGCTAAATCACTTAAAGTAGATCTTTCTAACTTCGCGGCCGGAATTTACTTGGTAAAAGTGAAGAGCGGAAACGAAGAAGTGATTCGTAAAATGGTGTTGCGTTAAGCATACCTTTAAATATCTTCTTATACTAGGACCTCCGCTTTGCGGGGGTCCTTTTTAAATATAAACATTGGCAGATTTACTCTTTAATATTCTTTCCTTAATTGGTGCTTTAGGCCTTTTCATCTTTGGGATGAAGGTAATGAGCGAGGCGATTCAGAAATTCGCTGGAGCCCGTTTACGTCGGACCCTTAGGGCAATGACGGCCAAAAAAGGAAGGGGTATTTTATATGGACTAGGTGTTACTAGTCTGTTGCAGTCATCATCGGCTACCACGGTAATGATTGTGAGTTTTGTAAATGCTGGTTTAATTACGGTTGAACACTCGGTAGGCTTAATAATGGGCGCCAATATTGGTACCACAATTACCGCCTGGCTAGTTTCCATTTTAGGGATGGGTAAACTTTCAATTGCTCATTTATCCTTGCCTTTATTAGCTTTCGGCTTTCCAATGCTCTTTTTGGGAAAAGAAAAGCTTCGCAATTATGGGGAGGCTATTTTCGGCTTTGCCATCTTATTTATCGGACTAAGCTTTATGCGGGAGTCCATGCCTGCCTGGCAGGAAAACACTTTCTTATTACAGTTTTTACAGGAATTCGAATTCCAACAAGGGAATTGGGCGCAAAACTTAGGAGTAGGTTTTCTATTCGTGGCCTTTGGTATTGCTGCCACTTTCCTTTTACAATCTTCCAGTGCTGCAATGGCACTAACCTTAGTTTTTACGGCTAATGGCCTGATATCTTTCCCGCTCGCTGCAGCGATCATTTTAGGAGAAAATATAGGTACCACTTTTACAGCCAATATCGCGGCCTTGGTGGCTAATATACACGCTCGCAGAGCGGCCTTCACCCATTTGTTATTTAATGTATTTGGCGTGCTTTGGGCGCTCTTACTATTAGGTCCATTTTTAAATCTAGTAGCCTATTTAAGCGATTTGTTCTTTGGTTCTAATCCAATGGCGGATGCTGCCGTAATTCCATTGTCTCTAAGCTTATTTCACTCTCTCTTCAATATTATCAATGTCTTGATTTTCTATAACCTCACGAGACAGTTAGTGAAATTGGCGGTTTATATTATGCCCTCCAGGAGTAATGAAGATGAGTTGTTTAGCTTGGGATATATCGGAAATAGCTTACTCGCTACCCCTGAGTTATCATTAATCGAAGCCCGAAAGGAATTAGTGAAGTTTGGCGACCTAATACGGAAGGCCTACAAGTATATTCCTTTGCTCATAACCGAGATGGAGGAGAAGAAGCTCGAGAGCTATGTGCAAAAGCTTCAGAAGTATGAAGATATTTCTGATCGCATGGAAATGGAGATTTCTGCCTACCTCAGTAAAATTAGTCAGGCCGATTTAAGTTCCGAAGGTTCTAGTAGGGTGCGTAGCATGTTGCATATCGCAAATTACTTAGAGCGCATTGGCGATATCTACTTGGAGGTAAGTCGGAACCTTACCAATCGCAAGCAGCAGAAGGCTTATTTCACGCCCGAAATGCGCAAGCAAGTGATGCAATTATCCGAGCTAGTTTCGCGCAGTTTGGATATCATGGTAAAGAATATTGAAGCAGATGCCGAAAGCTCGCAATTGGAGGACGCTAAGAAGATTGAGCGGGATGTTGATCAATTATTCCGTCGTTTGAAAAGCGATTATATCGATAAAGTAGAGAAAGGTAAATTCCGTATTCAAAGCGGGATGTACTATTCTGATTTACTTGCAGAAATGGAACGAATTGCCGACCACGCTTCTAGCGTAAGCAAAGCAGTGGAGCAATTGGATAAAAATTAATTTTCTACCCCAATTGTAGAACTTAGCACTCGCGTACTTCTATTCCCTGCTCTATCTACTAGTTCAAATTCAAAGCGGATAGAGTCGGTATTGTTTTCTGGGAAATTAGCGTAGTCAAAAGGCGTGGTTATCTCACCTTCCAGGGTTTTGTTTTGTCCGCGAGGTTCTAAATCAGGGAGAATATTGTGAAAGGGAAAACAGCTGTCGTTTGGTAAGATTTCTTTAAACTGGCCATTCACCTTTTCGTAGTAATAGATAAAGAGATCATAGCGGGACAAGAAATCATCGTAATTGGCTAAATCACAAGTGTCAGAAGCATTTTCATCTTCTCTGCCGATATCGCCATCCCCATCAGTAAAGTAAACCGTAAGGTCTACCACTCTTCGGTTAGAACTGGAATCCCCTAAAAAGCGGAAGGAGGCCTTACGCCATTCTAAGTTAGGAGTATCTTCAAATTTCTCATCTGGTTCACAGGAAGTGAAAAACAAGGGGAACAGGCCCGCGAGGAGTAGTATCTTTGTGTGGCGCATTAACATATGTTTACAAACGTACAAGCCGCGGAAAATAGTTCCGCATACCGGCACATAAAAGAAACGCTCCTCGAAGGTAAGAAGTTGGAATGGGATGAACTAGCCCTAAGCCTATTTGAACTTCAATATGATCTTAATTCGGTTTACCGGGATTGGTGTAATCATCTCGGCAAGAGCCCTAAAGTGGTGAAAAGCCTGGCAGAGATACCATTTTTGCCCATCGATTTTTTCAAGCAGGAGAAGCTTTCTATAATTAAAGAAGCGCCCCCAACTTATTTTAAAAGCTCGGGGACTGGAGGTTATGGACAAAGCCGACATGCAGCCTATGACCTCGATTTTTACGATCGGATGTGCGTGCAAAGTTTTGAAGCTTTTTATGGTCCATTAGAAGACTGGTGCATCTTGGCTTTATTACCCGCTTATTTAGAGCGAGAGGGGTCTTCCTTAGTGCGAATGGCGCAGCATTTCATAAACGTATCATCCGATTCCGACAGTGGTTTTTTCTTGAATGATCTTCAAGGGCTAAGTGAAATCCTTCAGCGTAAGCAAGAAACGGGAAAACCCACTTTGCTTTTAGGCGTAAGCTTCGCCTTATGGGATTTAGCGGAGCAATTCCCGATGGATTTATCAGGTATCACCATTATGGAAACCGGCGGAATGAAAGGTCGTAGAAAAGAGTTAATTCGGGCCGATTTACATGCGATTTTCCAAAATGCCTTTCAGGCGAAAGCCATACACTCCGAATATGGAATGACCGAATTATTTTCCCAGGCCTACAGTCAAGGTGCTGGTCGATTTACACCAGCAGCGAGCATGAAAGTTTTTTGCCGCGAAATGGAAGACCCTTTTAGCAGAGCCGCCTTTGGTAAAACTGGAGGCCTAAATATTATCGACCTTACCAATATTGATTCCTGTGCATTTATTGAAACACAGGATTTGGCTAGGGTTTATGAAGATGGTAGCTTCGAAGTATTGGGTCGTTTTGATCGCTCCGAAGTGCGCGGTTGTAACCTGATGATTGGCTAACCAACTAAATAACCTGATTAAACGTTAAGCACACGAATCTATAGCTATGAAAACATTGAAGTACACTCTATTACTGCTAATTGCCACATTTGGCCTAGATGCCCAAATTTTAGATGAGAAAGCGGGCTTTGGAGAAGAGGCTAGAGGGGAAGCTATTTTCGAATTAGAACGCGGTCAGCATATTTATACTTACGAGCCCGATGGCGGATGGTATAAAGCTCGAAAAATGGTGTATTTAAAACCTATGGATATTAGCGATGGACGCTTATCCGCAGGAGCGTTATTCTACAATAAGGATGAAGAGCCCATCGGCAAGGCATTACAGGCTGTTAAGCTTTATGAAATAGATACCATTGAAGGTTTTCGCAGTGATGACCGCATAAAGGCGGTAGTACAAGGATATATCTTCGAAACTAAATTAGAAGATGGCAGTGTACCCGAAGAGAAGATCTCGGAAATCTTAGCCATTAAAAACCGAACCGAGCAGCAAGAATTATTTGATGAACTTTTTGAGGCAAACCAAGGCGTAAGTGAAGATGTAGATGAACTGGAAGCCCGCGTGATTTACGAGAACGATAAGGTAAGCTCAGAGGAAAAGGATTTCCGGGTAATAGTAGTTTTCCGCGGCTCAACCCCTTATGCGGTAATTACCAACGGACATAGTGTGGAAATTGAAAAAGTGAAGGAATTTTGGGAAGACGGTGACTTTAAGATTTACTATTTCTACAAAGCCAGCGCCTCCCAAAAACAAAAAGTGGAAGATTTAATCTTCACTTTCTTAGCGCTTTAAACAATGCGCACTAGGTAATAATTCCTCCTTCCTTTTTGAGCCAAAATAAATTTGCCGGCAATTAAATCATCGCGGCCAATTTTCTTATCTAGCCCTACTTTTGATTTATTAATGCTAACTCCATTGGCCTGAACCATTTTACGGGCTTCACCTTTGGAACTGAAAATCTCTGTTTCTTCTGCTAAGAAGTTTACAATTTCTAGCTCTTCCGATAATTTGGCTTCACTTAAGTCGAACTGAGGAACCCCATTAAATATATCTAATAAGGCATCCTCTTCTAATTCACGAAGGTCTTCTTCTGTGCTTCGACCGAATAAAATTTGCGAGGCTTTTATGGCTTTATCTAAGGCATCCTGACCGTGAACCATGCGGGTAACTTCTTCAGCCAATCGGTTTTGTAATTGGCGTCGGTGGGCTTCCGCCTGATGAGCCTCCACTAAACTTTCAATTTCTTCTTTTCCCATCATGGTGAAGATCTTGATGTAGCGCTCGGCATCAGAATCAGAAGTATTAAGCCAAAACTGGTAGAACTTGTAAGGGCTTGTATATTTAGCGCTTAGCCAAACATTTCCTTCTTCGGTTTTGCCAAATTTCCCGCCATCTGCCTTGGTAATCAAGGGACAGGTTAGAGCAAAAGCTTCACCACTTTCTTTACGACGAATAAGTTCGGTTCCCGTGGTGATGTTTCCCCACTGATCGGAGCCTCCCATCTGCAATTTGCAGTTGAATTCGCGGTAGAGGTGTAAAAAGTCGTAACCCTGAACTAATTGGTAGGTGAATTCAGTAAAGGACATCCCTTCACCTTCTCCACTAAGACGCTTTTTAACAGAGTCCTTCGCCATCATGTAGTTCACAGTGAGATGTTTACCCACATCACGGATAAAATCTAGGAAGCTAAACTCCTTCATCCAATCGTAGTTGTTCACCAACTTAGCGGCATTGGGGGCATCGCTATCGAAATCGAGAAATAAGGCTAATTGAGCTTTAATCGAATCTTGGTTATGACGTAGCGCTTTCTCGTCGAGCAAGTTTCGTTCTTTGCTTTTTCCAGAAGGATCGCCAATCATACCAGTAGCTCCGCCAACTAGGGCCAAGGGGCGATGTCCAGCGTTTTGGAAATGGCGTAACATCATAATACTTACCAAGTGGCCAATATGTAAAGAGTCTGCAGTAGGATCAATTCCCACATAGGCAGAAGTCATTTCTTTGGCTAGTTGTTCTTCGGTTCCGGGCATGGCATCATGCAACATTCCACGCCAGCGCAGTTCTTCAACGAAATTGCTCATTGTAAAAATTTGTCGGACAAAATTAGAGCATTGGATTAAGCAAGGAAAGCATTCGGGAGGGATAATTACCTTCGCAAAAAAAATGATGTTGCACACCGTAAGCGGCGCTACTGGTTTAGTAGGATCTCACTTGGTTTATTCCTTGTTAATAGAGGGAAAGAAAGTTCGCGCTTTACACCGTGCATCCTCTGATAAGTCACTTCTAGAAAGGATTTTTAGCTATTACGGTGATAATCTTAAACACTATCAAGAGAACTTAAGTTGGCATGAGGCCGATTTACTCGATCCTGTGGATGTTGAAGAGGCTTTAGATGGTACTGATATTATTTTTCACACCGCTGCAGTTGTTTCCTTTGATCCCTCCGATAGAGATGCTTTGATTGATGGTAATCGCAATATGACCGCCAATGTGGTAAATGCCGCTCTGCACTTGGGTATACCCAGAATGGTGCATGTGAGTAGTGTAGCTGCATTGGGTCGAAAAGCCGAACAAAAGGAATTCGACGAAGAAAGCTATTGGGTGGAGAGTGAATTGAACTCTAATTATGCAAAGGGTAAGTATGCCGCCGAAATGGAAGTTTGGCGTGGTATTGAAGAAGGTCTTTCCGCTGCAATTATTAATCCTTGCATAATTCTCGGACCGGGAACTTGGAATGATGGGTCGGCGGCGATTTTTAGAAATATCGCGGAAGGCTTTAAGTTTTATACCCATGGCGTAAACGCTTATGTAGATGTGCGCGATGTGGTAAAAGCCCTTTTAATTCTCGGCGAAGGTTCTCAGCAGGAGCGCTTTGTAATAGCAGCAGAAAATCGAAGCTATCATTCTGTTTTTACTACAATTGCAAAATCTTTAGGGGTGGCCCCACCTAGCTTAGAAGTGAAGCCTTGGCTATCGGCCATTGCCTGGCGCTGGGAAGCGATTAAAAGCAAAATAACCGGAGGCAAACCATTGGTTACTAAAGAAACCGCTCGTACAGCCCTAGCAGAATATTACTATAAAAACGAGAAGGCCAAACAAGATTTAGGAATGGAGTTCCGCGATTTATACGAAAGCATTCGCTTTATTTCGGATTGTTATCGCAAGGACTTTCCGGCTTAGAGTTAAAGTTCGTTCTTCAGAAGATTGGTTATTTTTCTTAGAACACTAGGAAAGGAGTCGGTTTTACCATAAATCATATTAACGGCCATTTCCCGGTAGTCTTTTTGATATTTGGATAGAAACATGGAAGGTGGGTTAAGGTTTAAGTAATTGATATCCATGTTTTCATATTGCGTACCCCTTACAGGGGTGTAGAGTTGCCGATGCTCAATAATTTGTTGAAAGAGCTGTTTATCTTTAATTGCGCTTAGCCCTATTCCTTGATCAATCATTTTGCCGAGATCATAGTAGTGACGAGACATTCTCCAATAGCGGATTTTGTCGACAGGTTTTTGAAATTCCCCATGTAACAGGATTTACTTCTCGAGAAAGGTTTTTTCTGCCTTGGCAGTGTTTATCGAAAATGCACCTTTATAATAGGGGTTTTCAGGAAGAACCTCATCTAAAAAGGATTTTATAGTTAGATTCATTCTCGGACTAAGAAGAGAGCGAGCACTTATTTCAATAAGCACTTTGTTTTTTAAGTAGGAGTTGCTTGCAAAAATAGATTTATACTTAACCTCTATGGTTTCCGGGTCTTGATCTGATATTTGCAAATTGGGAACCTTTGCTAAACAGAACTCTGGTTCTAATCCGGTTTGTACTAGTTGAGCTTTTATTTGTTGGAGAAGGTCATCTACTACAAATTGGTGGGATGCCTTGCGCAACTTTCTTATATGACCTTTGGTCTCGATCCGCTCAAATCCAATTGCTTTAGGGTTTATAGCTAGGTCAATGTCTTCTGAAAAACGCTCTATTAGGTGATACGCTTTACTTAAAGATGTTCCTCCTTTGAAAAGAAGTTCCTTTTTATGAGAAGTGGAAAATAGGACTTGCAGTAAATAACATATCCAAAGATCCTTCTCTATTGCCTGTGGAGGTAATCCTTTACGCCTTGCAACGTGTTCAAGGATTCTCCTTTTTTCTGCCTGGCTCCGCTGTAGAAATTCGATCATAAGAATTCTGTAAAATTTCTCTGATCCATACAGGGGGCAAATAGAGATCGTGATTAAGTTTTTTGGGGTCTTCTTTTTTTAGAATTTGATGGATTTTGTCTTCCGTAACTTTATCTAGGCCGTCCTTGCCAATGCTGCGCAATGCTTGAATAACTAATGAGCTAATCTCTCCTTTCGCCTTTAAGTTTTTGGGACTGGTTCTTTTAAATCGAATACTCCTTGCGCCAATGTTTATTATTCGGGGACTACCATCGGTAAGATACACTAAATTTAAAGGAACTTGTTCGCTTAAGCCTAATAGGTGAAGCGCCTGTGCACCGCTTGGGACGATCTTTACATGATCCCGCTTCGCAATGCTCTGGGCTATCTCTTCGGCCGAAGGTAAAGTTAAGCCAAGTTGTTTGTCTCGCTTAGGCCTAGTGAATATGCCCCTGCTAATGCGGAGGATTTCATTTTTATTACAGAGTCTTTCTAGGGCCTTATGGATGGCTTTTTGACTTCCAAAAGCAATAAAATCATCAGGTACAAATATTTTGCCCTTTGGATGATTTGATATTCGGTGAAGTATTTCTAATTCAACGCTCAACACTTGATTACCCTAAAATAGCTTGTCGCAAAAATATATTAAATTTGCGACATTATTAGGAAAAAAATGACTCACACCTAGTAGTGCGAGTCTAATGATTTATAAGTAGGACTTATTTACTGGTAGTGCTCATCCCTTCGTCACTACCTTTCAAATTTCGATATCAGACAACTTGGTGCTGTCTGTAGTTTTCTCAGTGTTTTCCTTTTGCTTGTCCGGGCTAGAGCTTTGCGAACCTTCGGGGGCATCTACCCGGGTGCTAACTTTGGTAAGTCGAGTTAAAACCTCCTCGTACATTTTATCCATTCGCTCGGCATTACGACTGTAAAAGCGAAAAGAGCTGTCATAAAGTTCGGGGCTAATTTTATGTTTTTGCCAAAGAAATTTATAGTGAGCCTGCACGGGTAGGCTATCACCTAGCACCTTGGTGCCGATGCGTGCGCCCTCAATGATATGCACGTCGGTTAAAACATCTACCATTTTAGCTTCGGGAATAATCCAATCGGGTAGGGGCTCGGATTTCTCCGGAGCTTGAGGAGCACAGGCTACCACTAAGAGGGCGAAGCCTAATAAGAGGATGTTCTTAAACCCGGTCAAATTCTAATCTTTGCGCAACTTTATTCTCAAGAATCTTTCCATTATCATAAACCAAGCTGCCATTCACTAGGGTGTGGGTAACTCTAGCGCGGAAGGTGGTATCTTCGAAAGGCGACCAGCCACATTTAGACAAAATATTGTCTTTGCTAACACGCCATGGACGAGAAGGGTCTACAATGGTGATGTCCGCCCAATAGCCTTCACGCAAGTAACCACGCTCTTTAATATTAAAGAGGATGGCTGGGTTATGACAAGCTTTCTCCACCAAGGTTTCAATTTTCATTTTTTCATCGCGAACGAATTCCATCATTGCGGGTAAAAAATGTTGCACTAGTGGGCCGCCGCTTGGGGCGGAAGTATAGGGATTATTCTTCTCTTCTAAAGTATGCGGGGCATGATCAGTAGCAAGCACATCGATTCTTCCATCTAAAACTGCTTTTAGAATTTCATCGCGGTCGCTGGCTTCTTTTACGGCTGGGTTCCATTTTATATGGCTGCCTTTATTGGCGTAGTCTTCGCGACTAAACCATAAGTGATGTACACAAGCCTCAGCGGTAATTAACTTATCCTTTAAAGGCACATCTTTTTCAAATAAGTCGCATTCCTCAGCGGTGCTAATATGAAATACATGTAAGCGCGTATTATGCTTTTTAGCCAACTCTACTGCTAAACTAGAGGATAGGATACAGGCTTCACGGCTACGAATATCAGGGTGCATTTCAAATGGAATGTCATCACCGTATTCCGCCTGGGCCTTAGCCATATTATCGCGTATGGTTTGCTCGTCTTCACAATGGGTGATCACCGGGATTTTAGCCTCTGAGAAAATACGCTCTAGAGCTTCACGGTCGTCCACCAACATATTGCCAGTGCTACTGCCCATAAATACTTTAACTCCAGGAACCTTATTAGGGTCTAGCTTGCGGATCTCCTCAATATTATCGTTTGCTCCACCTAAGTTGAAAGCGTAGTTAGCCCACGATTTTTCGGCCGCCAGGCTGTATTTTTCTTCCAGCTTTTCTAAAGTAGTAGCAGCAGGCTTGGTATTGGGTTGTTCTATAAATGAGGTAATCCCTCCGGCCACTGCCGCTCTCGACTCACTGTAGATATCCCCTTTATGCGTAAGTCCTGGCTCGCGAAAGTGTACCTGGTCATCAATAATGCCGGGTAAAACATAAGAGCCGGCAGCATCAATTAAGGTAGTATCGCTGTCGCGCTGGCTTAAATTTTGATCAATCTTTACGATCCGTCCTTTTTCTATAAAAATGTCGCGTTCAAGGGTCTCGCCCTCATTTACAAGGCGGGCATTTTTAATTAGAATCTTCTTCATCGGAAAATGCTATTGGTGGCGTTTTAGCAGACTGCGCAGTTTCAGTTTTAGAACCCCAAAGATAGCTTCGCTGATAATACCAGTGCTCATTTTGGAGTTCCCTAAAGTACGATCGGTGAATATTACTGGCACTTCTTTAATCTTGAATCCCAGTTTATAAGCAATGAATTTCATTTCAATTTGGAAGGCATATCCAACAAACCGAATCTTTGCGAAATTCATTTTTTCTAAAACTTCTCGTCGGTAGCAAACAAAGCCAGCAGTGGTGTCTTCTACTGGAATACCTAAAATTATACGTACGTAGCGAGAAGCGAAATAACTTAACAATACACGACTCATGGGCCAGTTTACCACATTTACACCTGTAACGTAACGTGAGCCAACCGACATGCCGTTTTCTTCATCGCGGCAAGCGGCATATAACTTTTCTAGATCATGAGGGTCGTGAGAGAAATCAGC
The DNA here is from genome assembly GCA_950073045.1 of uncultured Flavobacteriales bacterium. Taxonomy (GTDB): domain Bacteria; phylum Bacteroidota; class Bacteroidia; order Flavobacteriales; family Schleiferiaceae; genus Croceimicrobium. The sequence continues at coordinate 22,527 of CATMQD010000004.1, forward strand.
ATCCATCTCAAAAATAAACTGGTAATGGCGCTCTAAGGACCATTTGAAACCAGCAATGTAAGCGGTGCCCAATCCTTGCTTTCCTGCTCGAGGTAAAAGAAACAACTTGTGCTCATATTCACCTTGGAGATGCTTAACGATTTCCTGGGTTCCATCAGGACTATTATCGTCCACAATCAGAATATGAAAATCCGTTTGCAGGCTAAACACCGTGCGAATTATTCGCTCAATGTTTTCCTTCTCGTTATAGGTTGGTATGATTACAAGCGCTTCGGCCAAGCCAGAATTGTTTAAGGAGGGCAAAAATACGGATTAAAAAAGTACTGAATGAGCCTTTAACGCTTAATTAAGTCGCTTATTCTATAGTGCAGGCCAAAGCAGGAAATTAGCGATTTTGTATACCTTCTTTGGAGCCTAAGGTCCAGATTAGAGCCTTCTTTTTGCAAGCTCGATATATGGTGTGATGTTTTTCTTTCGGCTCGGGTGAGTAGTGCCAGTTCAGGTTTTTAGTTTCTCTTTTAGCTAAGAATTCCCCAAGTTGATCGGTATATTCTTTTATGTCTACCGTGTTTGATCCCGCAAACCAGAGCCTAGTTTCCCGCTCGGGAAGGTTTTGCAAATGCTCTTCAGCATGCTTAACCAATACATTATCATTCCACCAAAAAGAGGGGTCCATAGCTATGTAATAGTTAAACAGCTGGGGCTGAAGAAAAAAGGTTTCCATAATAAACAAGCCGGCCAAAGACTCACCAATTATCCCTCGTTTCTCGGTGCAGCGGTAGGTCGATTCAATCCTTGGAATGAGCTCCTTCTGAATAAAGGCTCGAAAGTCCTTGGCGCCATCCTCCATCGGGATGCCATATTCCTCATGTTCCTTAATTTGAGATTCACCGGTTAGGTCTCGTCCTCTTTCAGTATTCTCAATCCCAACTAATATAAAGGGCGGAATTTTATTGGATTCAATAAGCCGAGCTAAGGTATTGGCAATATGAGGGAAGTCTTCCTTAATTCCTCCATCCGGCATATACAATACGGGTAGCCTTTGCTTTTTAGTATCGTAAGTCGGAGGTGTCCAAATATTAATCATCCGTTCCTCATTCAGAATATCAGAGTATAGCTTTAAACTTTGATGTTTTGGAATGGGATCTTTTGAGGTGGCAATTTTTTGTTTGCAGCTGTAGCTGATAAGTAAGAGGACAAATAAGGGGAGCAGTCGTAACATAATTACGTTTTTTAGGAAGCCTCAAAATAGTCAATCGGATTGAGGTAGAACATCTTTCGCCAACCTTGTCGATCGGAGTCGGCCCGCCATATATAAGGGATCGGTGTAACAATAGAGTAGTGCAGATGAGGAGCTTTTCCTTTCGCATTGCCACTGCTACCAACAGTGCCAATCTCATCTTCTTTTGTTACCCACCGCAGTGAAGATGTTTTAATTTCTTTAAGATGAGCGAAATAATGCAGGCGCCATTTTGGACCGAGTACTAAAACGAAATTTCCGCCTAAGCCAATTTCACCGGTAAATAGAACCAATCCATTCACGGAGGAATGAATTGGGCAACCGTCTTTAGCAAAAACATCTACACCTTTATGAGTAACCGACTTCCCCCAAGGGTAATACCAAAAAGACTCGGAATTATAATCTGATTTGGTGGCCCCTCGCACGGGCATTTCTAAGTTTTGCGGAATACAAAAACCAATTCCTAGGATTAGCAGAAACAGGTAAAGGGCGAGTCGACGCTTTTTGATTTTCAAATCAGGCCAATTAACTTAAGGCTGCCAATTTAAAAATTATACTGTGGAGGCTTTGTTAAAGCCAATCGTTTCTCGATACAGTTGTGGCGAAACATCCGCATGTTTCTTAAAAAACCGACTGAAGTAATATTCATCTTCATATCCCAGCCTAAAAGCAATTTCCTTTACAGGTTTATTGCTGAGGTAAAGCTCTCGTTTAGCTTCAATTATAATGCGCTCTGCAATGAGATTGGTGAGGGTTTTATTAAAATGTCCTTTTGTGATTTTATTCAAAGCCTTAGGGCTGATGGCTAAGAGCTCGGCATAATCGCGGGCACTATGTTTTACACAGAAATGCTCGTTAATAGCCTCTTTTAACCTTTGTACTATGCGCGGCTCCTCACCTAGCTCGGTTACTTTTACTTTGACTTCCCCCTGCTGATTTTTTAATCTTGATGCAGTTACCAAAAAGATTTTCAGATAAGATATAAGCACTTCATAGTGTGCAAGCTCAGCAGCTTGAATTTCCGCTTTCATCTGAGGAATGATTCCGTTTAAAACCGACTCTGAATTAGGGTCGATTTGTACTAATGGAGAATCGTAAATATTATTGAAGAGAACCCCATTGCATGCTACCTCATGTTGATGCTTATGAATGCAAAAGAAATCAGGGTGGAAATGTATAACCTCGGCTACTAGACTGTCATCGCCGCAAATCATGAAGGGCTGATATGGACTAAAAGCTACTAAGGCATTGGGCCCAAAATCGTATTCCGAAAAATCGACCTTTATCTTACCAGCACCCTTTTTTATCCAAATCAGCGAATAGTAATTTAAGCGCTGAATATGATCAAAGGGATTATTCCCTTCAAAATGATAGAGTTTAAAGGCTAAGTGACCAGTTTGGGGATTAATCAGCGTTTGCATAATAGACCGATGCTTCAAATTTAGAGGATTTCCCGCTCCTCGGCATTTATCTCTAAATCGTTAATACTTGCATAGCGCTTGCGCATTAACCCGTTGGCTTTAAATTCCCAGAGCTCGTTGCCATAAGCCCTATACCATTGATTGTTTTCATCTTGGTATTCATATTTAAAGCTTACCGCGATGCGATTTTCACGAAAGCCCCACAATTCCTTTTTAAGTTTATAATTCCGCTCTTTTTGCCATTTCTTTTTCAGGAATTCGATAATCTCCTCTCGACCATTTATAAATTGAGTTCGATTGCGCCATTCAGAGTCTAGGCTATAGGCCTTAGCCACCATTTCTGGGTTTTGGCTATTCCAGGCATCTTCGGCCATTTGCACCTTTTGCCTAGCGGTCTCCATAGTAAAAGGAGGCAAAGGATGTTTGCTTTCTTCTTTCATTTGATCAAAATTGAAAATGGAGGAGTGCAGTAAACACTCCTCCGAATAAATTAGATACTAGGAGCTACTGGGAAATCTACAGGCACCTTGGTGAGGTTGTGTAAGTAGTTCATCGCAATCTTATCGCTGATTTGCAAAATCAGGTCCACCAAGTTTTCCTGATTATAACCTGCGCTGTAAAACTGCTCTAGCATTTCAGAACTGGCATAACCACGATTTTCGGTTAAATCAGCCGCTAAGGCTACTAATGCGTTTAGCTTGGTGTTTTCACTTTTACCCTGACGAAGGTTTAAGATTTGGTCTTCATCAAAGCCATTCATTTTACCAATGGCCGTATGAGCGCTTTGGCAGTAAATACAGCCATTAACCTGGCTAACCACTAGGTTTACCGCTTCTTTCTCTTTGTTGTTTAAAGAAGTTTTAGCGTTTTGATAGTTAAGATAACGTTGCAAACCATTGTCTGAATAGGCTATGGTAGCATACAAATTCGGCACAAAACCAATTTGCTTATTCAAATTATCGAAGATCTCCTGATTAACAGCAGATACTTCTTCACGACTAGGAACTTGGAACTCTAAAGATCTTGTATTTTCCATTTTACAGGTATTTGTTGATGTCATTATTGACCTTACAAATGTGCGATGGCGACTAGCCCCGTAAAATGGACGAACTACGTTAATGGATGGACAATTTTCCCTGCCTTGATTAATTGTAGCTGGGAACAGTTTTAATGCTCAAGCGTAAGTATTTACGAAGCATCAATAGGGCATTTAAAGCGATTGGGACCAATACGCTTATTCCTCCTAGCACTAGATTTTGGGCATCGGTGTCGAAAATCGGAAATTCAACTAATTCCGAAATTAAAGCGAAAGAGAAGAACAAGCTACTTAAAATGAGTAGTCCGGAGATGATAATACCAGCCAGCTTATTCTGAAAATAGATCTGTTGCACAAAAACCAAACTAAGGAAAATGGCTAGAGGGTGATAGACTTCGCCTTCCAATATCCAGAATATTAGGGTGGCTATTAAGAATAAAATTTCAGAAAAGTCTCGCGGCAATTTCGGCATGGTACTAATTTTTATCGCTAACGAAATTTAATGGCTTGGATTGTATGACACTAAACCTAGTCTCTAATTAGGTGATTGTTTTTTAAAAACTGTAGCCGAGATTTATGCTCGGTGCAATTATAATATGATCTACCTGATCGAAAGTATTGAGCTGGTAGATTGGATTAAGTTCGGCATTAAGACGCAGATTTGGATTAAATCGATAGCTCAGTCCTAAATTCCCGCCTATTGCCCAGCCCATGGGGTAGCGTACTTCATTTTGATCATTTCGGCGCTGATCTAATTCATAGAAGCCCCAAAGGAGACCGCCGCCCGTATAAAAGCTGAAATTACTACTTAGCATTTTTTGGTAAAGAACATTACCATTAATACCGTAGCCCGAAATGTCGCTATCGCTGAGGGCCATGCCTATTCGTGGAATAAATAATAGGCGACTACTATTACTTAAACTCTTGGAGTATTGGGCCGAAACCGCATAGCCAGAACGAAAGTAACCTAACTGACCTTCGAGGTCGCCCCAGCTTTTTATTCCGAGTACTAAATTATCTTGAAAGCCATAACGGATTTGTGCCTGATATCCGAAGCTGCTATTAGTGCTGAGACTTGGGCTAGCGGCATTTGGTCTGGTCTCTGGTAATAACTCGGCCCCAGCCGAAAGATCTAATTGATTTTTCTCCAGCTGTTTATGCTCTAAATTAAAGGAAGGACTATAAACCAAACTAGGGGAGCAGCTGCAAAAGAACAGGCTTAAAACAAGGGAAGAAAAAACATTTTTTTTCATAGATCGGGGACTTAGTCGGAACAATAATAGGGGAAATAAAAAAAAGCCGCCTCCCTAAAGAAGCGGCTTTCCAATGTATGTTCATTGCCTAGAGCAAGTGCTTAATACTAAATACTAGCTACTAAATACTATGTACTAAGTATTATTTACTACTTGCCAAGCTAGCACCTAAGTATTCGCGGTTCATGCGAGCAATGTTTTCTAGAGAAATCTCTTTTGGACATTCTTCTGCGCAAGCGCCCACATTAGAACAGTTACCAAAGCCTTCTAAATCCATTTGATTTACCATGTTTAGTACGCGGTCTTTAGCTTCTACTTTCCCTTGTGGTAAAAGTGATAACTGTGAAACCTTAGCTGAAACGAATAACATGGCCGAAGCATTAGGACAAGCGGCAACACAAGCACCACAGCCAATGCAAGTAGCAGAGTTAAAGGCTTCATCAGCATCGGCCTTAGGCACTGGCATAGCATTGGCATCTAGGGTGTTACCCGAAGTGTTTACCGAAACATAACCTCCCGCTTCAATAATGCGATCAAAAGCATTACGATCTACCGAAAGGTCTTTAATTACCGGGAAGGCACGTGAGCGCCAAGGCTCAATGTAAATGGTGTCGCCATCTTTAAACTTCCGCATGTGAAGCTGGCAAGTGGTAGTGGCATTTTGTGGTCCGTGTGGCTCCCCATTAATATGGAGTGAGCACATTCCACAAATTCCTTCACGACAATCGTGATCGAATACTACTGGCTCTTCACCTTTGGTAATCAGCTCTTCATTAAGCTGGTCCATCATTTCTAGGAAGGAACTATCGGCGCTAACATTTTTAATAGCGTAGTCCTTAAGTTCTCCCTTTGTATTTTGATTGGCTTGACGCCAGATTTTTAATTTAAGATCCATGAGCAAAAATTTTTGAGTGTTACTTGTAACTACGGGTTTTCAATTCCACATTTTCGAATACCAATTCTTCCTTCACTAGTTCAGCATTACCGGCATCTCCGGTGTACTTCCAGGAAGAAACAAAGGCGTAATCTTCATCACGTCGAAGGGCTTCACCTTCTTCGGTTTGGAATTCTTCACGGAAGTGACCCCCGCAAGATTCTTCACGCTCTAGGGCATCTTTACACATTAATTCACCCAGTTCCATGAAGTCGGCCACACGCATGGCTTTGTCCAACTCGGGGTTCATTTCATTTGCGCCACCGGGGATACGTACATTCTGCCAGAACTCTTCACGTAGTTCACGAATTTCTTTAATCGCTTCTTGTAATCCTTGCGCATTACGTGCCATACCACATTTGTTCCACATGATGTTACCTAGGCGTTTATGGTAGTGGTCTACGCTGCTATCGCCTTTGGCATTCATCAATTTGTCGATGGTTCCACGCACTTCTTTTTCGGCTTCTTCAAATGCTGCATGATTGGTGTCGATAGCACCAGTACGGATTTCATCAGCCAAGTATTCGCCAATAGTGTAAGGAATTACAAAATAACCATCGGCTAGGCCTTGCATAAGGGCCGAAGCACCTAAGCGGTTGGCACCATGGTCGGAGAAGTTAGCTTCACCTAGAGCAAACATACCTGGTACGGTAGTCATTAAGTTATAGTCCACCCAAATGCCACCCATGGTGTAGTGCACCGCAGGGTAAATCATCATTGGGGTTTCGTATGGATTGTCATCTACGATTTTCTCGTACATGGCGAAAAGGTTACCATATTTAGCTTCTACTACCGCGGTACCTAATTCTTTAATTTTTGCAGCACTTGGATTATCGATGCCTTTTACATTGGCTTCGGTTTTTCCATATCGCTCAATTGCTGCGGCAAAATCTAAGTATACTGCTTCGCCAGTTTGGTTTACACCATAACCTTCATCGCAACGCTCTTTGGCGGCACGTGAAGCAACGTCGCGTGGTACTAAGTTACCGAATGATGGGTAACGACGTTCTAGATAATAGTCGCGTTTTTCCTCTGGAAGATCGGTGGGCTTTAATTTACCCGCGCGAATTGCCTCGGCATCCTTACGATCTTTAGGTACCCAAATACGTCCGTCATTACGGAGCGACTCACTCATCAGCGTAAGCTTAGACTGGTGATCGCCAGAAACAGGAATACATGTGGGGTGAATCTGCGTAAAGCAAGGATTGGCAAATAGCGCCCCTTTCTTATGAGCCTTCCAAGCGGCAGAGCCATTAGATCCCATTGCATTGGTAGAAAGGAAGAACACGTTACCATAACCGCCAGAGGCAATTACTACTGCGTGGGCACCATGGCGCTGAATTTCTCCAGTTACAAGGTTTCGGGCAATAATACCACGGGCTTTACCATCCACTAATACTACATCGAGCATTTCGTGACGGTTATACATCTTAACCTTACCCTTGGAAATTTGGCGACTTAATGCCGAGTATGCCCCTAATAATAATTGCTGTCCGGTTTGACCTTTAGCATAGAAGGTACGACTTACTTGCACCCCACCGAAAGAACGGTTATCGAGGGTACCGCCATACTCCCTTGCAAAGGGAACACCTTGTGCTACAGCTTGGTCGATAATATTTGCGGAAACTTCAGCTAAACGGTAAACGTTTGCTTCACGAGAGCGGTAGTCGCCCCCTTTAATGGTATCGTAGAACAAACGGTAAACGGAGTCACCATCGTTCTGATAGTTTTTTGCTGCATTAATACCACCTTGTGCCGCAATAGAGTGCGCACGACGTGGGGAATCTTGGAAACAAAAGGCTTTTACATTGTAACCCATCTCAGCTAAAGAAGCTGCGGCGGAGCTACCAGCCAATCCCGTTCCAACAACAATAACATCGATATTCCTTTTGTTGGCAGGGTTTACCAAGCGAATGTTGGCTTTGTGATTTTGCCACTTCGTTTCGAGTGGTCCCTCTGGAATTTTCGAATCTAACTTCATGGAGATTGCTTTTAGTTTTTAGCCATTAAAATGTACACAGGAATGATGGCGTAAGCCAGGGGAATGATCACGGAAATTCCATAACCCACTTTTTTGATAACTGGAGTGTATCGCTTGTGATTTAAACCGAAAGTTTGAAATGCACTTGCGAATCCATGCCATAAGTGGAAGGCGATTGCCGCCATGGAGATCACGTATAGTAAAACAAAGATCAATCCAGCGCTACCATCCTGATAGGTTTTGATAACCACGGCAGCTAGATTTTTGTTTCCTTCAGAGTCAACACCAATATCGCCCCAATGCATTTGGTACCAAAACTGACCCATATGCATAATGATAAAGGCTAAAATGATGGTTCCTAATAACCCCATATTACGGGAGGCCCAAATAGAGTTGGTGTTTGGTTTCCAACTTTTGTAGCGCTCGGGACGGGCTTTGCGATTTTGCATTACCAACACAATACCATCAATGGCATGGAAGAGAATACTAATGTAGAGCACATAGCTAATGATCTTGATTAGCGGGAAGCTAGTCATGAATTTAGCATAGGCGTTAAATTTTTCTTGACCCTCAACGCTAAGGTCTAAAAGCTGGAGGTTACCCAGTAAATGCACGATCAAAAAGCTAATTAAAAACAAGCCGGTGATCGCCATCCAATACTTCTTTGCAATGGATGAACCTAAAATCCCTGATTTTGCCATAGTTGTAGTCTGTGCCGATTGAGTTTTCGCAAATTTAAGAAGCGCTGGCGGTTTAACAACTAGCAATTTTATTTAGAACGATTAAAGAAAAGGGCCGGATTGAAGAGTAGATAAGCCATTCCTTAATTCCTAACTTTGCGGAAATCTCAAAAAATATCTCATGCGTTACGATCCTATCGACCCGCAATTATTCATTGATAACCGTAAGAAGTTTACTGGTAAATTACCAGCTGGCGCCTTAGCGATCTTCAATGCCAACGATATAATGCCAACCAATGCCGACGGTACTTTACCCTTAGTGCAAAATCGCGATTTGTTTTACCTCACAGGGGTAGACCAAGAGGAAACGATTTTAGTGCTTTTCCCCGATGCCTATAATCCGGCTCATCGGGAGATGCTATTCCTTATTGAGACCAATGATGAGATTGCCCGCTGGGAAGGAGCGAAGTTTACCAAAGAGCAAGCCACTAAGCATACCGGAATTCAATCGGTATTTTGGTTAAACGACTTTGAGAAGATTATGAAAGATGTGATGTCTCAGGCACACTCGATCTTTCTAAATAGTAATGAGCATTTAAGAGCCAATACCACGGTAGAAACTAGAGACGACCGTTTCCGCAAGTGGATTATGGAAAAACACCCCATGCATCGTTATGAGCGCAGTGCGCCAATTATGCATCAACTTCGTGCGGTGAAATCTCCGCTAGAGATTGAAATCATGAAGAAGGCGAATGCTATTAATACCAAAGCCTTTCATCGCATTCTTAAGTTTATGAAACCTGGGGTGATGGAGTATGAGTTAGAAGCTGAGTTCATTCATGAGTATAAGCGCAATGGTTCACCAGATTTTAGCTACACCCCAATTATTGCTTCCGGTGCAAATGCTTGTGTTTTACATTATATAGAGAATGAAGCTGAATGTAAAGATGGCGACTTAGTACTTTTCGATTGTGGTAATTGGTATGCAAACTATGCTAGTGATGTTACCCGTTGCTATCCGGTTAATGGTAGGTTTACCGACCGTCAGAAAGAAGTGTACAATGCAGTATTGCGCGTAGAAAAAGCGGCGATGGAGTTACTTCGTCCAGGTAATCAATTGCACGAATATCATAAAGAGGTAGGTGAGCTTATGACCAAAGAGTTGCTCGACCTAAAGTTGATTGATAAAACCGATGTGAAAAATCAGGACCCGAATTGGCCTGCTTACAAGAAATACTTCATGCATGGTACCTCTCATTATATTGGATTAGATGTGCATGATGTAGGCTTATGGACCGATAAAATGCAAGCAGGAAATGTGTTTACCTGTGAGCCGGGAATCTATATCCCAGAAGAAGGTATTGGCATTCGTATTGAAGATGATATTGTGATTGGCGAAAACGAAAACCTCAATATGACCGCCGGTATTCCTAAGGAAATTGAGGAAATCGAAGAAATAATGAATAGCTAATGCGAACCATCGAGTTCCAACATAAAGGGGCTCGCTTTATAGCGGAAGATGAAGGAAGAGGCCGGGCGGTCATCTTTCTTCATGGTTTTTTAGAGAACCGACGGATGTGGAAGGATCTTCTGCCCAAACTGCCTCGAAACATTCGGAAAATCACCCTCGATCTACCAGGTCATGGAGATTCGGAAAACCTAGCCTATGTGCATAGCATGGAAGAAATGGCGGAGGTAGTGATGTCTTTAATGAAACGCCTCTTTATTCGAAAGGCCGTAATATGCGGACATTCCATGGGAGGCTATGTGGCTATGGCTTTCGCCGAGAAGTACCCCGATAATTTAAAGGGCTTAGTGCTGATGAATTCCAATTCTCGGGCCGATTCGGAGGAACGAAAGATTAATCGTGGACGAGCGATTCAATTGGTAAAGCAAAATCCAAAGAGTTACATCCGCAATGCCATTCCTTTACTATTTAGCGAGGAAAGCCGCCATAGACTAAAGGCTGAGGTGAACTGGGCTCGCGATGAAGGCCTGCGCACATCGGTGCAAGGGGTTGTTGCTGCTTTGGAAGGCATGAAGCTTCGTCCAGATCGAGAAGCCATTCTTGAATTTGCGCCTTATCCTATTTTGTTAATTGCCTCTAAAAAAGATTCGGTTTTACCTTTTGAAATGCTACAGGAGCAAATGGAACATCGTGCAGTAAAGCCTTTAATTTTAGAGGAAGGGCATATGTCGCATTTAGAAGAACCAGAAAGCTTAGTACAAGGATTAAAGCAATTTCTCTATGACCTCTAAATTTTAGTGCTCGTTTTTATTCTTAATTATCATTGGTAATTTTTAGAGTCTAGATTTTTTTGAGTCTTCAAAATGAGTTGCTTTCAATGCTACTATATATTAAGGTCCTGAGAATCAGTGGTGCTTCCCTTTTAAATTAATAGGATTTGAACTGCAAATTCTGATTTTAAGATTCTATATTCGTTCCTCAATACCCCCATAATTTAAGGAGAGCGAGCAGATTTAGCTCGAGTTGTATTTAAATCTTGCGTCTATCGCAACAGAATTTATGGGGGAGAAACTCTTTCAGGCAAGGATAATGGATTCCTTGGGTGAACGCCTTGGTGCAAGCGAAGTTGTTAGTAAATGGCTAGTAGAAACTCTAGATATAGAGTATAGTACCGCACGTAGGAAATTTAATGGTGATATTAAGATTAGCCTCGGGCAATTTGAGAAAATTGTGCAGCGAGCTCCTTATGTTTTAGCCGATACTATCAAGTTAATTCTAGGCGAAAACACTTTCATTACTACCTACAGTAGTTTTAGAAATAAACGAGAGGTCGATGATTATTTAAAGGCGATAATTAAAAGGTTTGAAGCCGCACTCAAGCACAAAGCCCAGCTAAAGTATGTGGCTCGAGATCTTCCCTTGTTTTTCTTTTTGGCAGATCGACGTTTGGCAGAATTTAAAATCTCACTTTGGTCTCATCAGCTCGGCGATAATGGCCTAATGCACCTAGATATTGAAACTTTTGCCCTTTGCAAAGAAGTACACCGCTTATACAAACACCTAGAGAGTATAGAAGTCTGGAACCGTAATATGCTTCATAATCAGGCCAAGATGATAAATTGGTTTTGTGGATTAAAGCGCATTAATGAGACCTACCGTAGAGGCCTTTTCGAAGCGATGGAAGAACAAATTGGCGTATATAAGCAATGGTCGGAAGTAGGAAGAAAAGACAATGCTGGTTTTATCGACCTTCTCTTTACCGATTTCATTACCATGAATAATGGCGGTTTAATAGAAGCCGAAGGTTTACAATATCTAATGACCGCTATTAGTAGTGTAAACTTTGTAACCTTTAACGATGCCGTATTATGCACAAATTTCATCGATGAATTTGAGCAACATCGTTCTTATGCCATCTCCGTAAGTTGCCATAATGCCTTAGAACGCGAAAGGGGTTTTGATTTGCTACTCGATGAGTTGCGTAACCACTAAACCTCTTTATTTATATCGCGCATAGCGTTCCAACCTTGGGCCTGAAGTGGAACTTCCGCCCCATCACGGGCAACAAGCATATTGCCTTGGGCAGCTTCCGTCATGTGACCAATAACCGTTAAATGTGGATTGGCTTTTATTTTATCATGATCCTCTAAAGGCATGGTGAAAAGCAGCTCATAATCTTCACCTCCATTTAAAGCGATGGTGGTTGCACTTAACTTAAACTCCTCGCAAAGCTTATAAACGGAAGGATCGATCGGAATTTTCTCCTCGTAAATACGAACGCCTAAATTAGAAGACTTGCTAATATGCAAAGCTTCAGAGCTTAATCCATCAGACACATCAATCATAGCGGTGGGTTTCACTCCCAATTTTTCCAATAATTCTGGAATGTCCTTTCGGGCTTCGGGTTTAAGCTGGCGTTCAATAGGGTATTTATACTCGCTTAAATCGGGTTGTTCATCTGGATTGGATTGGAACACTGTTTTTTCTCGCTCCAAAACTTGTAAGCCCATATAGGCACCACCGATATCACCACTCAAAACTAATAGGTCATTTTCTTTGGCGCCCGATCTTTCTACAATCTGATCTTCGTCGGCAGTGCCAATCGCGGTAACGCTAATAATTAAACCCGAATAGGAAGAAGTAGTGTCTCCGCCAACCAAATCCACTTCAAATACCTCGCAGGCATGGCGAATTCCCTCGTAAATCTTATCGAGATACTCTATGCCAAAACGATTACTCACCGCAATGCTAACCGTTATTTGTGTGGGCCTAGCGTTCATCGCGTAGATGTCGGATAAATTTACCGCTACGGCCTTATAACCTAAGTGCTGCGGGGGAGCATAGCTTAAATCGAAGTGCACACCCTCCACTAGCATGTCGGTGCTTACTACCGTACGACCACTAAGGAATTCCAGGATTGCTGCATCGTCGCCAATTCCTTTTATACTAGAGGCTTGGCGAAGTGGGAAATCGCGACATAAATGCTCGATTAAACCAAATTCGCCTAAGTCACTTAAACTTGAAAATTTTTCTTCCATTGCCATTCTGCAAAATTACACATAGTTCTGGCCTATCAAGGGGAATCATTTTTTTGTCTCTAGGTGATGAACATATTCTTTAAGCGAACACTTATATGTACCTTTGCAATTAATTTATACTAAATCTAAATAACTCATGATCAAAGTATCAGACTCAGCGAAGCAGCGCTTAAGCAGCCTGATGGCGGAGAGTGGGAATAAACTGGAAGAAACCTATGTTCGTGTAGGAGTGAGCAGTGGTGGATGCAGTGGCCTATCTTATATGCTGGATTTCGATCAGGAAATGAAGGAAACCGATAAACTTTTCGAAGATCATGGTGTAAAGATACTAGTGGATAAAAAGAGCTTCTTATACTTAGTAGGCACCACCCTAGAATATAGCGGCGGGCTAAATGGTAAAGGATTCTCTTTTAACAATCCCAATGCATCTCGCACCTGCGGATGTGGAGAAAGTTTTGCAGTTTAAGAGCACGATATAATGAAGACCGAAGAAAGCTACTTAGAAGAGGTAACCGCCTCGGAATATAAATACGGTTTTTACACCGACATTGAGGCCGATAAAGTTCCTCCGGGCTTAAACGAGGACGTTATTAAACTGATCTCGGCTAAGAAAAATGAACCGGAGTGGATGACCGAATGGCGCTTAGATGCCTATCGGAAATTCTTGAAAATGACCGAGCCTAAATGGCCTAACGTGTCCTATCCAGAACCAGATCTTCAGGCAATTTCCTATTATTCGGCTCCTAAGAGAAAGAAGGAACTGGAAAGCCTCGATGAGGTTGATCCTGAATTGCTAAAGACCTTCGAAAAACTAGGGATTTCCTTAGAAGAGCAAAAGCGCCTAAGCGGGGTAGCCATGGATGTGGTAGTTGACTCCGTTTCCGTGAAAACTACTTTTAAAGAAAAGCTTGGCGAGTTAGGAATCATCTTCTGCTCAATGTCAGAAGCCATTCAGGAACATCCTGATTTAGTGCGCAAATATCTGGGAACCGTAGTGCCTAAATCCGATAATTACTACGCTGCTTTAAACTCAGCGGTATTTACCGATGGTTCTTTCTGCTACATCCCTAAAGGCGTACGATGCCCAATGGAACTTAGTACTTACTTCCGTATTAACGAAGCAGGTACAGGTCAGTTTGAGCGTACTTTAGTAGTAGCCGATGAAGGAAGCTATGTAAGTTACCTTGAAGGTTGTACCGCACCTCAGCGCGATGAGAACCAATTGCATGCCGCCGTAGTAGAATTGGTAGCCCTAGACGATGCCGAAATCAAATACTCGACCGTACAAAACTGGTATCCTGGTAATAAGGAAGGTAAAGGTGGAGTATACAACTTCGTTACCAAACGAGGAATGTGCGAGCGCAATGCTAAAATTTCTTGGACCCAAGTAGAAACTGGTTCAGCGGTAACCTGGAAATACCCTTCTTGTATATTAAAAGGTGAAAACTCCGTAGGGGAATTTTACAGCGTAGCCGTAACCAATAACTTCCAGCAAGCGGATACCGGAACCAAAATGATCCATCTGGGTAAGAATACCAAGAGTACTATTATCTCCAAAGGTATTTGCGCCGGTAAATCCAATGGTAGCTATCGTGGATTGGTGAAAATTGGTCCACGCGCCCAAGATGCTCGAAACTTCTCCCAATGCGATTCCCTTTTAATGGGTAGCAGCTGTGGTTCTCATACTTTTCCTTATATCGAAACGCAGAACAAATCTGCCAAAGTAGAGCATGAGGCCACAACCTCTAAAATTGGGGAAGACCAAATTTTTTATTGCAACCAGAGAGGTATTGGCGAGGAAGAAGCAATAGCACTTATCGTGAATGGTTACTGTAAAGACGTATTAAATCAATTACCGATGGAGTTTGCGGTAGAAGCGCAAAAACTCTTAGCCATCAGCTTAGAAGGATCGGTAGGATAATTTTTCAATAAACATCAGCATGTTAAAGATCAACAACCTTCAAGCGGGAATTGAAGGCAAACAAATACTTAAAGGCATCGACCTCGAGGTTAAACCAGGGGAAGTGCACGCTATAATGGGTCCTAACGGATCTGGGAAAAGTACCCTATCATCAGTTATTGCGGGTAGAGAAGATTATGAGGTTAGCGCCGGAAACATCGACTTCGAAGGAGAGGACCTTCTCGATTTAGATGCCGACGAACGCGCCCACAAAGGAATTTTCCTTTCCTTCCAATATCCTGTAGAAATCCCTGGAGTTACGGTAACCAACTTCATCAAAACCGCGATTAACGAAACCCGTAAGGCCCGCGGTGAAGAGCCAATGCCCGCCAATATCATGCTAAAGAAAATGCGTGAGAAGATGGGACTGCTGGAAATTGACAATACCTTCTTAAGTCGCAGCTTAAACGAAGGGTTCTCTGGCGGAGAGAAAAAGCGTAATGAGATTTTCCAAATGGCAATGTTGGAACCCAAATTGGCCATTCTCGACGAAACTGATTCAGGCTTAGATATCGATGCCCTGCGCATTGTGGCGAATGGCGTAAATAAACTAAAAAGTAAGGATAATGCGATTATCGTAATTACCCACTACCAGCGCCTTTTAGATTATATCGTTCCCGATTTTGTACATGTCCTCCACAAAGGGAAGATTGTTAAAAGCGGCGATAAAAATCTAGCCATGGAATTAGAAGAAAGAGGCTACGATTGGCTGAAGGAAGGTGTTGAGGCTTAATTCAATTTAGAATGGAAGCATTAAAAGATAAACTCGAATCCTCCTTCCTAGTCTTTGAAAATGAACTCAATGGCGAGGCAGAAGGAACTTTACACGCCCGCAGGAGAGAAGCCTTTCAGCGATTTGTTGAAATGGGTTTTCCTACCAAAAGGCATGAGGAGTGGAAGTACACCAATCTTAAACCAATACTTAAACACGACTACCGCGTTTTTGTAAACGATGAGCAAACTGTTGATTTTAGCTCTATTAAGAAGTACTTTCTTAATGACGTAGATACCTATAAGCTGGTGTTTATCGATGGCTATTACAGCTCTTGGTTAAGCGAAACTACTCATAGCGATTTCGACATCTGTACTTTTAGTAATATGCTTACGAAGTACAAGGATGTGGGCGAAAAGTATTTCAACAAGGCCCTTCCCGAAGATGAAGCCCTAGCCGCGGTTAATACCGCCTTTGCTAAAGAAGGCGCCTTTATTCGCATTAAGCGTGGTAAAACCGTAGACAAGCCAGTGGAAGTAATTTTTATTACTACCGATCACGGTGTAGAAACTATGGCGCAGCCTCGTAACCTAGTTGTGGTAGAGGAAAATGCTGAGGTAAGCATCTTAGAACGGCACCAAAGCTTAAGCGAGAAAGAGGTTTTAACCAATACTGCTACCGAGATCTTCGCTTTGCGCGATTCTCGAGTGAATTACTATAAAATTCAAAATGATGCGCCTACCGCTTCGTTAATCGATAGTACCTCGGTGCGCCAATATCGCAACAGTAATGTAACTGTAGGGACCTATTCTTTTGGCGGGAAATTTACCCGTAATAATCTCAACTTCTTTTTAGAAGAAGAGCATACCGAAAGTCACTTAGACGGCATCACCGTTATTGATGGTAAGCAAACCGTAGATCATCATACTTTAGTAGATCATAAAGTGCCTAATTGCTACTCGGATGAGATGTACAAAGGTATCTATGATGAAAGCGCACATGGTGTTTTCAACGGAAAGGTAATGGTGCATCCCCATGCCCAAAAAACCAATGCCTTCCAACAGAACAATAATATTCTACTTACTGATAAGTCTTCTATTGATACCAAACCTCAGTTGGAGATTTATGCAGATGATGTACAGTGTTCACATGGTTGTACCATCGGGCAATTAAATGAAGATGCACTCTTCTATCTAAAAACTCGCGGTATTCCCGAAAAAGAAGGCAAGGCATTATTGCTTTACGCTTTTGCCAATGATGGCCTTCGTAATGTTAAGATTCCAGTACTCCGCAAGAAGTTAAATCGACTAATTGCCAAGAAACTTAACGTGAATCTAGACTTCGAACTTTAATACCCCACTATGATCAGCGAAAGCGTGGCAGCCTTCCCCATTGAGAAAATAGGAAAAGACTTCCCAATTCTTCAGCAAGAAGTATATGGCAAGCCCTTGGTTTATTTTGATAATGCGGCTAGCACGCAAAAGCCGCAAGTGGTTATTGATGCCATTTCAGATTACTACCAACAGATAAATAGTAATGTGCATCGAGGTGTACACCATCTTAGTCAGAAGGCTACCGATGCTTTTGAGGCTTCTCGCGAAACAATTCGTAAGCACATTAATGCCCGCGAATCGCATGAAGTGCTATTTACCAAAGGAACCACCGATAGCATCAATCTAGTGGCCAACTCCTTGTCGCAAGGAATGATAAAGGCCGGCGATGAGATTATCGTTTCCCACCTCGAACACCATAGCAATATTGTGCCCTGGCAAATGCTTTGCGAGCGCACCGGGGCTAAGCTGCGCGTAATCCCTATCAATGAAAGGGGAGAGCTTATTCAGGAGGACTTTGAGAAACTACTGAACGCCAAAACAAAATTGGTAGCCGTAAACCACATCTCCAATGCATTGGGAGTAATCAACCCAATTAAGGAGATGATTGCCAAAGCCCATGCCTCAGACGCCTGGGTTTTAATAGATGGTGCCCAGAGCATTCCACATATGAAGGTGGATGTACAGGATTTAGATGCCGACTTTTATGCCTTTAGTGGACATAAAATTTTTGGTCCAACCGGTATTGGTGTCCTTTATGGTAAAGAAGCTTTACTAGAGCAGATGCCCCCCTATCAAGGTGGTGGCGAGATGATTGCGGAGGTGACCTTCGAGAAAACTACCTACGCCACTTTACCCCATAAATTTGAAGCGGGGACCCCACATATTGAAGGTGGAATCGTATTAGGTACAGCCATCGATTATGTGAATAGTATCGGCCTAGAGGCTATTGCCGCTTATGAGCAAGAATTACTGCATTATGGGACTGAGCTTTTAAAAGATCGCTTTCCAGACCTGCGGATTCTAGGGGATACCGAGCATAAAACCTCAGTTATTTCCTTCCTCTTGGGCGATATTCATCCTTATGATATTGGGGTTATTTTGGATAAACTGGGAGTAGCGGTGCGAACCGGGCATCATTGTACGCAACCAATTATGCAACACTTCGGAATCAGCGGTACCATTCGCGCTAGTTTTGCTTTTTACAATACTAAAGCGGAGATCGATCAAATGGCAGAGGCCCTCGAGAAAGCTCATAATATGCTAGCCTAGAATGAAGAAGTGGGTTTTAAAGGCGCTTATCCAAAAGCTGATTTCCTTTCTACCAGGTAGTAATAAAATCAATTATTGGTTCCAAAAGTATATTACCAAAGGAGTTCAGTTAAGCGACGAGTACTTTGGTGATAAGCTGGTACATGCTAATGATCACCTTCGACATTACAGCGGAGCAACTCGAAAAGAGAATTTTAGCAGTTTAGAGATTGGTACCGGTTGGTATCCGGTAGTTCCTATTTGCATGTATTTAGCCGGTGCAGGGAAGGTAGTAAGCATCGACCTCAGTCGCTTACTAAACGAACAAGCCTTTAAGGAAACCATCTTAAAATTTAAAGCTTGGCTGAAGGAAGGGAAGTTAAAGAACTTTGAACCCTACTTCCTAGAAAGTAGAATTGTTCAGTTGGAGCGATTAGACCCCAAGCAGCTTGATCTTGAGGCACTTTTGGTGGCCTTTAATATGGAGTATCGAGTTGGAGATGCCCGCAATTTGGAGGATGCAGATGCCAGTTTCGACCTAATACATTCCAACAATGTTTTTGAACATATCTATCCCCAAGTTTTAAAAGAGATCCTTTTAGAATTTAAACGCGTGCTGCGCTCAAAAGGAATGATGAGCCATTTTATTGATATGTCGGATCATTTTGCACATCTCGATAATAGTATTACCATTTATAACTTTTTGCGTTTTAGCGAAAGCAGCTGGCGAATGATTGATAATAGCGTGCAGCCCCAAAATCGCTGGCGATTGGCAGATTACCATCAGCTGTATAGCGAATTGGCTTTGGAAATAATTAAAGAAGAAGCGCGACCTGGGGATTTAGAGCAATTGGCAAAAGTGAAACTCGCTAAGCCCTATTCCGAGCGCAAAGCCGAAGATTTAGCCATTAGTCATGTTCACCTAGTAAATACCGTGAAAAATGCCTGATATTAAAGAAGTACAAGAAGATATTATCGCCGAGTTCCAGATGTTTGACGACTGGATGCAGCGTTACGAATATTTAATTGATCTGGGGAAATCGCTTCCGCTGATCGACGATCAATATAAAGTTGATGATAATATAATTAAGGGTTGCCAAAGTAGAGTTTGGCTGCATGCTGATGGCGGTAAAAGCGAAGTGCATTTTACTGCCGACTCGGATGCGATTCTTACCAAAGGATTAATCGCCCTTTTAATTAGAGTATTTGATGGCCAGCCGGCCGAGTCGATTTCGGGTGCCGACCTCTATTTCCTCGATCAAATTGGACTAAAGGAACATTTAAGTCCAACCCGTGCCAATGGACTATTGAGCATGGTAAAACAAATGAAGTTTTATGCCCTCGCCTTACAAGCGAATTAACACCAAAAGATAATGGCCATGAATGATGCGGAAATGCAAAAAGTGGGGGACGATATTGTAGATGTATTACGTTCCATTTTCGATCCGGAAATTCCGGTGAACATTTACGAGCTTGGATTGATATATGACGTACAAGTGAGCTCGGAAGGAGATGTAAAAATCTTAATGACTTTAACCTCACCAAACTGTCCGGTAGCCGAAAGTTTACCAGAAGAGGTAAAGCAAAAGGCTGGCACCATTGCCGAAGTAAATGAGGTGGAGGTAGAAATTACCTTCGATCCACCTTGGACTAAAGAAATGATGAGTGAAGAAGCCATGCTAGAACTAGGCTTTTTATAATGGAAGAGATTCGAAACAAAGTTGCCGAAAGCGGCCTGATAACCCTTAGTCTGGAGGATTTTCACCCAGCAGGAAATCGCATGGAGCTAGATATAGCCCCTTGGCTCTTTGAAGAAATGATCTTAAAAGAAAAGGACTTTCGCGCCTACCTTAAGGAACACGATTGGTCCCTTTACCAAGATGCCTACGTAGCCGTATTTTGCTCTGCTGATGCCATAATCCCCCAATGGGCTTATATGCTCCTAGGGACTTATCTGCAAGGCATTGCTCGCGAAATTGTTTATGGTAATCGTGAAGATTTAGAGCTCTTACTGATGGACCGCTCTTTACGCGCTGTAGATTGGGAGGCCTATCGCGATCAACGCTTGATAATAAAAGGTTGTGGCGATTTGCCGATTCCACCTCAGGCTTATTTGCGAATTGCCAGCTTATTAAAGCCAGTAGTAAAGTCATTGCTTTTTGGGGAAGCCTGTTCTACGGTTCCCATCTATAAAAATAAAGGTAAGAAATGACGGACTTCGATATCTTATCCGTTAAACACGCTATTCAAGAGCAGCGAAAAAAGCTGATAAATCACCCTGTTTACCAGGAGCTTAATGATATTTCAAGTATCCGCATATTTATGGAGTACCATGTTTATGCGGTATGGGATTTTATGCTCCTGCTTAAGGATCTACAAAGGGGTTTAACCTCGGTGGGTGAAGTTTGGATGCCTACTCCTAATCGCTCTGCGCGACGTTTAATTAACGAGATTGTCTTTGGCGAAGAAAGCGATATCAATATCAATGGCAAGCCTAGTAGTCATTTTGAGATGTACCTCGACGCCATGAAGCAAGTGGGTGCCGATGTGAGTCCTGTAAACCGTTTAGTGCATAAATGTGTAGAAGGACATAGTTTAAAGTCTTTGATGAAATACAATGTAGCCGAGATTGAGCGCGCTCGCCTCGATTTTGTGCGTACCTCTTATGATATCATCAAACAAGGTAAACTCCACGCCACGGCCGCCGCTTTTACCTTTGGTCGCGAAGATTTAATTCCCGATTTATTCTCTGAGATCATCCGGGATATGAATCAGCGTTTCGGTGGCGAGCTTAGTGCCTTTGTGTACTACCTCGACCGACACATTGAACTGGACGCAGATGAACATGGTCCTATGGCCGAAGAGATGATTCGTGAGCTTTGTGGTAATGACTTACAAAAATGGGAAGATGCTAAACTCGCTTCTCAGCAAGCTTTGGAGGCCCGATTGAAATTGTGGGACGCGATTTTAAACAGCATTCGTTTATCGAAAGCAAGCATTTCTAAAGAAGAGCAAGTCCTAATAAGCTAGAATTAGATTCCTTCAGGGATTTTCACACAATAGTTAAACCGCCCATCATTAAAGTACATCACTCTGCGTAAGGGATCAATCTCGATGGCTTCCTTAATATTTCCAAATTGCTCCCTTTGCCTTTCGTTAATCAGGTTTTCACCAGTGTAGGCATTTATAATTCGGAGACCATCCGAACCAAAAAATAGCTTTCCCTCAAAATAGCTGAACCTCCCACTAAAGGTGTAGCCATAATCTTGCAAAATGGATTTTTGAAGTCCGCTTGCAGCATACAAAGTGACCAATTCGTCGCTATCTCCTTTAATAATCATAAGATCATCTTCCAGGTAGAAGTCTCCAGAGAAGAAGGAAATGTCTAAGGTTGGGGTGAATAGCTCTCTTAAATTCTTAAGCCAAAGGGTTCGACCATTTTGCAGATCCAGAGCAAAGGCATGACTATTTACCAGCCCAAATACTTTTCCATCTTTAACCTTCAATGGAATTATTCCAGAATTCACCTCTAGATCTGTATTCCGCCACATTAAGGTATCGGCACTCAAGTTATAGGCGAATATATCGGTACGGGGACTTGTGCTTTTCCAGCTTCGGTTTTTCCATACCATGATTTGATCACCATTCCCAGCTTCACCAAAACCTATGGCACCAAAATCCGTGAGATAGTCATCATTTATTGTAAAGGCAAAAACCGTATCCCAATTTTCGGAGCTTACAGGACTGCGTATAATTGCTGCGCTCTCATAATTATTGTAATCAATACTGGTGGCATAGATATCCGTGATCTTCTGATAAAACCGCCGTTCA
>CATMQD010000005.1 GCA_950073045.1 uncultured Flavobacteriales bacterium
TACTCAAACTATTACCATCGCTCAGGATGATCCTACCTTGGTAAACAATCCGCTTTATACCTTATTAACAGGTGGTTCTAGCAAAACTTGGGCTGTGGATTCGGCGGCTGCCGCTCACTTTGGTGTAGGTCCTGATCCAATTGGTACCGCTGGTCGCTATCCAGAATGGTATGCTGCTGCACCAAACGAAAAGGCGGGTGCCGATATGTATAACGACCGCTACACTTTCCACCTTAATGGCTTTGGTTTCGATCAAGTTACTGGTGGTGGTGTATATGTAAATGCCGAGCATGCTGGTATTCCTCCTTATGATGATACTACCGCTTCTCCGGTGGCCGACTTTATTGCTGCTTTACCTAACCAAATGGGTGAAACCTGGACTCTTACCGAGGGTAGCGATACCACTTTGTCTGTTACTGGAAACGCAATGATTGGCTACTGGGCTGGTACTCGCACCTATACTGTAGTTAGCCTTGAAGAAAATGAATTATGGTTGAGCTTTGTAGATACTAAAGCGGCTAACCCTGGATTAACTTGGTATATCCGTTTAGTACCTGAAGGTTATAACAGCAATCCTAATCCTGCTGAAGATCCTAACCTTCCATTAGATTTCGAAAGTGTTACCCCTACTTGGACTACCTTCGGTAACGGTGGATACCAATACATTGCTAATCCAGACATGAGCGGAATTAATACTAGCGCTAATGTTATGGAAGTAACTCATGGTAATGAAACTTGGGCTGGCCAATTTGTAAACTTGAAAGACAAATTAGACTTCTCTAGTCAAACCATGATTAAATTGAAAGTTTGGGCTTCTGATACCGGTACTTTCCGTTTGAAATTAGAAGATCAGAGTAACTCTAACAACTTTGTTGAATTAGATGCTTCTATCACTCAAACTAATACTTGGCAAGAGCTTAGCTGGGATTTCACTGGCACTGCTGCCGATTTTGATCGCTTGGTAATCTTCCCAGGATGGGGAATTACTACTCCAGACGTATTCTACGTTGATGACATTAAGCAGGAATAATTTTTAGTTCCGATATTTAGAGGGTAGGGTCCAAACCCTGCCCTCTTTATTTTTCTCCCTAAAAACACCAATATGAAATACCGGTTTATTACACTTGTGGCAATTATGGCTTTAGGCCTGATGGGATGTAGCGAAGAGGATAGTGGAAGCTCCAGTATTATTCGACCTACTAACCTTCAGGTAGACCTAGAAGTGTCTCCAGATATCGAAGGTCAGGTTAATGTTTCATTAAGCGCCAATTTCACCAATTACTATCGGGTAACCTTTTATGATGGTGACGAAGAAGTTACCATTGAAAGCAAAAATGGTGAAGCGAGTTATACCTTCAGCGAAAGCGGGACCTATGCCGTACGTTCACAAGCCTTTGCTAGCTTCGAATACTATATTGAGCAAACCGACTCGGTAAGTGTTACTGTTACATCAGGAGGCGGAAATAGCGGCGGTATTCCAACTACTGGCTACACCACTCCATTAAGCTACCCGAACTACACCTTGGTTTGGAACGATGAGTTTGATGGCACTAGCCTATCCAGCGACTGGACCCATGAGGTGGGCACCGGAAACAATGGCTGGGGAAATAACGAATTACAATATTACCGTCCCGAAAACACCGAAGTGCGCGATGGCTACTTAATCATCACGGCTAAAGAGGAAGCCTTTGGTGGAAGGAATTATACTTCTTCAAGAATTATCTCAGCCGGTAATCAAAGCTTTAAATACGGTCGAATCGACATTAGAGCGGCCTTACCCCAAGGACAAGGTTTATGGCCCGCCTTATGGATGTTAGGCGATAACTTTAATACCATCGGATGGCCACAATGTGGCGAAATTGATATTATGGAAATGGTAGGTGGATCTGGTCCAAACCGTGGCGATGAATATTGCTTCGGCACCGTGCACTGGGATAATAATGGCACCAAAGCCGACTTTGGAGGCTCCATTCGTTCTACCAGTGGAAAGCTATCTCAAGAGTTCCACGTTTACTCCATTATTTGGGATCAGAACTCCATTACTTGGTATTTTGATGATACCCAGTTCCACCAAATAGATATTACACCGGCTGCCCTAAGCGAATTTAGAGAGAAGTTCTTCTTCATCTTTAATGTTGCTGTTGGTGGCGAATGGCCTGGTAGCCCAAATGCCAGCACTACCTTCCCACAACAAATGGCGGTAGACTACGTAAGGGTATTTCAATAATTAAGATTTGCGGAAAAGGAAACGAGAAATATAAATCTCTTTTCCATCGAAATTAACCAAGCCTTTGAGGTAAAGCGGAGCACTGATATTTTTTAGATCGGTCTCCGCTTTTATCTTTTTAATGGGAATCCGAAATCGCTGCTGCCCCTCTTCCAATTGAAATTCTTCATCAGGGCCAAATCGTACTGCCGCACTGCGTTGGCTACCCAGATTATAATCGCCACTTTGAAAGCCAATTTCAAAACTAGATTCGGTATTACCACCTATGCTAAACTCTAAATAACCGTCTTCAAATTCGCTTAAATCTAAAGGCGCTTTCGCTGATAAAGATGCGCCCCACCAATCACCGGTTCCCGTTTTTAGCAGGAGCTTTCCATTTGGACTTTGCTCCATCACGCAAGTGCCTTCCCAAGCATTAAAGGTTAAATAGGAATCCGCGCCAAAGGAAGCTCGATCCTTCTCATTTGGCCAAATCATAACCCCAAGCAAACTAGTATCATTCCGCATTAATCGTATAGAAGGTTGATCTATACGTCGGGGAGGAAGACCCGCTAAGGCAATCGCTTTGTCCTGGTCTCCATCGAGGGTTTTACGAATGGGTTTTCCATTTCTTTTTAAGCCCTCAAAAACACCTTTATCCACCAAGCTCCACAGTGGTGCCTTGGCTGCCCCATCTACCGTAAATAAACCAAAGTGATTCTCTGATCCACCCGCATTTTCACCATCCTTCCAAGGTTCATCAAAGGCTTCGAAATAAAAGCAAGACATCTGATTTTCATGGCAATAGGCATTAATCCATAAATGATAGAGCATTTGCATATACTCATTGCCTGCTCCAGATTGCGCTACACTGTAAAACCTATTATCGGCGCTCGCCCAACCCGTTTCACCAATGTGGATTTCCTTTTTCACTCCAAGATCGTTTAAATAGGAGCTTACTGCCGCTATTTGCGCATCTACACGATCAATGGCTCTGCCTACCGAAAGTTTTATTTGCCTGAACTTCGCTAAGGTATCCTGACCTTCTGGTAACCACCACCATTCCGGATTATAATGGGTATCGTGAAAAGGATAAGAGTGTACTGAGAGATAATCTACTGCCCTAATCAAGGAGTCTAAAGCCGGTAAATGATAATCCTCGGTATCGCCACCCCAAGAGGCAAAATTATCAGAGCTTGTAATCCATAAATCAGCGGGCAAACTTCCATCTGCCTTGAGCGACTGCAAATACATTACCTCCTTTAAGATAATACGGGGATGCACATAATAGGTGGCCGCCCAATGCACCATCGACTCATTTCCTACCGCGATAACCTTTACAATATCAGGATACTCTTGAGCCAATTTAATAGCCTGCTCAATTTCTGCCTGGTTCTCGCTTTTATCCCCTTTAAGGTGATTCGGATGATCGGTCCAGGCTCCCTCGCATTGCATCCAAGCGCCGAGCATCACATACATTTCAAAATCGGAATCCTCTAGTTTCATCTCCCGAATGGCCTGAAGCAAATTTGGTGTATGATCGTAGAGCCGAGCGTGATAGGTGCGCAAAATGCGAATACCCATCGCGTCGAGAATTTTTAAATCCTCCTTTATATCTGCTACGCTAGGCGCCTGGGAGCGATCTACATTTCGGTAGCCACCATAGGCAATCGCCGGAAATTTAGGATTACCCAAAATTTCCGCTGCATTGCGATCTTTCGGTCCCGAACAAGCAATTAAGCTTGAGAGTCCAAAACCGAAAATCAATGTTTTAATGCCGAACCATAATTTTGAAACTGCTGGATTTTGATTCATAACTCACATTTAAATAATACATCCCATTTGCAATCTGGGGAAGGTCTAAACTTATATTTTTCGAAAGCGCAGTGGTCTTCATTAGCACTCTACCCTGCATATCCATTAAGCTTAAATCTGCTCCAGCTTTAGGAAGGTCCACATTTAAAATTCCATTGCTAGGGTTTGGATACACTGCAATGTAGTCCATCCAGTTCTCATCCAGCCCAATATCGCTACAGGTTCCTACCACATAAGTATCCTTATTACCTGCATTATTACGCTCTCCCGCTCCGGGGAAGGAATAGGTATAATAGAAGTAAATCAAGTCCCCTTTATTCGCCGTAATCTGATAAGGCTGATTTGGCGTTACCGGATATCCAGGCATACCATTAGGATCGGTGCCATAATAAAGGATACAGGTAGGTACCCCTACTCCCGCTTGCGATGGAATAAAAGTTAGACTTGGATTATTATCATCCGAAGAGAACTTCCAACTAAAGTCACCATTAAAACTGGTTCCTTCGCAAGAAGGGGCGGTATCAATTTGCAGCACTAAGGGTGCCGACCATGATGAATCTCCAAAATGATCAAATGCCAATAGCTTCCACTCTGTGGCTCCAAGCTGGGCAGTCCAATTTACCGAATAGGGCCTGCTATTTAAACTTTGGTATAATTGACCATTGAGGTAAAACTCTAAGCGTTGTACACTATCGTTTAAATCGCTAGCAGTTCCTAAAAGCTCTACTTGCTCGCCTTCGAAATAAGACTGACCATTGCTTGGTGCTAAGAAACTCGCCGTTGGAGGCACATTGGCATTATTCCCAACTACGATAAATAACTCATCGCTATCCTGATAAGTGCCATTGTCCACCACCAAGCGGTATTTATAAACCCCCGATTGTAAATTAGAGATGCTGCTTAAGGCGGCGCTTGCATTTGCTGGACTGCTTGCACTCGGACCATAAAGCTGAGTCCACTGATAAGTGAGCGTTGCACCTCCGGGATCGGAGCTAGCGCTGGCATCTAAATTAGTTTGACTACTGGGTAAAACGATAACTTGGTTTGGACCGGCATCAGCAATAGGCTGACTGTAATTTAAAGGCCCTTGGAAGAAAAATTCCATCTCACCCAAATTGAACTCGCCCGACTCGAAGTAAATCCTTAAAATTTGCTCGCCCGATTTTAAAGGCACATTGTTGATGGTTTTGCTCGCCCAGGTATTCCAATCGCCGGTATAGTTAAAGCTAATTCCACTTTTTACAATTTGCCCATCCGACTCTATTCGCATTGGTCCACCACCCGCATTGTTGCCACTGGCATAGCGAATATCCACATTATACATTCCCGCTTGCTGCACGTCTACTGTAAACTCTAACCATTCGCCCGAGTTTATCCAGCCAATTACGGCTCCTTCCGAAGGGTGATTGCTAGCATCCGCCCATTCACTTAAACGGAAATCGCCATTATTGCCCGGCGATAAATCTTGGTAACTTATAGCATTGGCAAAACCACCTTCAAATAAGTCATATTCTCCCGGAAAAATACTGCCTGGAATAATCGCTGCTGCGCCGCTATAAGGCAATTGCTCGCCCACGGTAACATGCACTAAGTTAGATACCGCGCAATTTCCGCCTTCGTACATCTGCACATAAAAGCCATGTACACCTGCACTGAGGCTATCTACCGTAAATTGATAAGGTGCTTGTTGCAGAGTCGCAATGCTATCGCCATTCTGGTACAAAACCATATAATCGGGATTTCCTTGCTGCAGATTAAAGCTCAGTTGAGCATTTCCCCAAGTATAGGCCCGGTCGAAAAGTACCGTTAGCTCACCTTCTAAATCAGCATCTAAGGAAGTGGCTAGTTCACCCGGATCGACCAGCAATTGCTGCCCATCAGAAAATGAAACCGTTAAGGGGCTGCTCCCATAATTTTGGGCGGTATAAACGGTATTGCCTCCGCTGCTAAAGGCAACCGCCAGAGGATGATCTGCTGTAATGCTTACGTCAGGATGCCCCAGTACTTTCATGGCGTGTAGCCAATAATAAGTTTGAGCATCAGAAACCCCGAATTTCAATGATCGATTAGGATAAGAATCGTATAAACTAAGTGCTTTATCAGGGTCTGTAAAGGCCAGATATTGCCACATTATATCATGCCAGAGATTCACATTAGGAGCATTTGCTAAAATGCCGGTATTCTGTTCTATTTCCGACCATAAGCTTGCGGCATAAGCCTGATTATGTCCGAGGTACATAGAACCACCATGGATGGGATAAAGCTCTATCCCATAGGAGGCCGCGATATCTGATGTCCAAAAGGTACCATTATCATAACTATTGCCCCATACCCGAGAAACCAAGCTATATTGTTGATTGGCGCCAAAATTCCGCTGATGCTGATCGAACCAATATTCTTCCACCGCCGCTTGCTCGGTAGTGTATAAGTAAATCCCTAGATCGCGAATGGAGTCGTTTCCAGTAATACTGCCCCAGTGAATGAGGGCCGAGTTAAACTGCATACTTTCGGAAGTTGACTCTTGATCGTTACCCTGCGGGAAACTTGCAAAGCCATTGGCCCAGCAATGACCAGCATAAGGACTGAAATTCCGTAGATAAGGAAAGAGATTATCATTGCGATTGGCACTAGCTGCATCGCGCACAAGCATATTAATCATCGGTGCCCAATTGGCGGACCAGCCTGGCTCATATTGTTCCACAAAAGAAGCAGCATGAATAAAATATCCCCAATGGAAATGGTGATCGTTAATATTCACATCTTGGCCATGACCAGCAGGATAGCCCAATAGAGCATCCCAAGTTTGGTTGTAATAAAACAGGAAAGCCACTTCGCCAGATTGATAGCTCAACCAATCCTCCAAACGCTCTTTTACGGTTTTTAGAATACTATTTAAGGCACTGGTATCACCCGTTTGCTCAGCAATTCTTGCAGTTTGAATGAGTCGATTCATGGCCTGGCCTTCATTATAAGAATCGGTCCAAGTGGCCAAACCTTCGTTTTTAAGGAGATCTACCTTTTCCTGCAAAGCTGCGGGGTCGAAAGATCCGCTGCGGCAGTTAACATTTGGTAAGGTGGGTAAAATACCATGAAAGGTATATTGAGTTGAAAACTGATTGCCCTCCATTAATTTAAGATCTCCGCGAACTGTTGGGAATACCTCACTAGTATTTACCACCGAACCACTAGCTAAAGACGACCATTGGTGAGGCAATAAACCTTGTAGCATTAAACTGTCGGTGCCTTCCATAATTTGGCTTTGCACCGTAAAATCGGTTTGCACCACCCCGGTTTGCTCATTGTACTGAAAATCGGCGCGACAAACTTGTGGGAATACGAAGGCATGCTTGCGTAAATCATGGGCCTTTTGATCAGGGTTTCCGCCAGGAGGAAGGAAAAGTAAGGACCAATAATTTTTATTGTTTAAGCTCGAAGTATAGGTGTTTCCATTCTTGGTCCAAGTAGAACCTGAAGGCCCATAAATGGCAAAATCGGCGCCATTACGCACCCCTTTTACAATTAAGAAAGAGCCAGAATCTGTTACTGTTCCCTGATTAACCACCACTTGAGCCGTGCTAGCAGAATCTTTAGTAAAATACAAAAAGGGCATGCCAATTCCGGTTTTCACCTGGAGGTGATTATTGGCATCTTCCCAATCTAGGGTAATCATCCAATCGTCGTGATCTGCCACATTCACCGCCGAGGTATTCAAACCACTAAGGCCCACAACTACCGGCTCAATATTATCAATTGGTCCCCATGGAATATAGGTAGCCACCAATCCTTGATTTACCGTTTTTAGGGTAAAGGGATAATTAAAGAGATTAGAGGAATGCGCATTTTTCACTTTATGCGACCACCACTCATTGGTGGGTACGGGCTTGCTGGCAGCAGGACCCGTTACGTAGGGTGTTCCAGAAGGATAACCATTTCGACCCGCGGCATCGGTGCCCGGAAAATTAGTAGTGTAGGAACCATTGCCTTTAGTTACCACTTGAGCCTGCAGCAGACTTCCAAACAGTAACAAGAAGCTAAGTCTTAAAAAGGAAGCCTTAGTCATAGTATGTAGTTTAAACCCTTTAAGCAGAGGTTCCGCTAAGGCAAGGAAAGCCTAATTATTTCTATACTGCCATCACGTGCAAAAAGCGATGCACTATAGTTCGTATTTAGTAGGGTTTCTTTTTGGCTTATTTTTTCACCATTCTTGAGCTCAAGCACTAATCCAGTACTACCTTTTCCTTTGCTATACACAAATGGAACAGCGCAATAGCTAAATGCAAGTTCACCGGGTTTTAGCTCAATTTGCTGCCAATCGCCATTTACATCTAGGTAGCGGAATTGCGACTCCGTCTTTAAAAATTCTTCCTCCGACAAAAAGAAGGGATCAATATGTAATTCTCCTTTATGGGGCGCCAAGCCTAATTCTGCCCAGCGGTTTAAAATATCTTCTTTCACCTGGCCCGTCATTCCAGGTTGTTGAGCTCCAGCTGTAGAAGGCGTGTGAGAATAAGCATCGAAAGGGAAGGCTCCGTATAGTTCGGGTGACTTATTGGCCCCAATGCCCGCTCTTATCTCATAATAATGATCGATTAAGCGACCTATAATTTCGGCTTTAGCGCCACAGGCTTTAGCTCGGATTAGGTTTTCCTGAACGGCTAAAAGCAATTTAGAAACCATGTGCCAGTAAATACTGCCCAAGCCTTCGTAACCATAAAAAGTTCCCGACCTACCCGTAAAAGCACGATGGATAAACTGCTCTTCATATAAGTCCAGCCAAAATTGCTTTTCCGCTTTCACTTCAGCCGAAAGGCCCGACTGAGCTAAGCCTTCTAAATCGGCTAAAAGATCTTTGGCATTGTTGAGATGAGACTTAAAGTGATAAAGTCCTTTCACATCCTTTTCCAGCAAATAATCGCTTAATTTCTGGTCCGCTATTGCTGATGCTTCAATATTATTCTTTGCTAAAAAGGCGGCTAAATTTCGGTCGGGGTACAGCATATAAGAATACTGATCCTCACGGAACATGGCCGAGTTTTTAAGTCCATCTAAAACCGCTAAGGCTTTTTCGGGAGATAAAGTTTCGGAAGTTAATACCGCTACCTGGCCTTCCAACATTTCATAAAGCTGCTCCACTTTTGCTTCTGAACCTTCGAGCTTTAAAAGATTATAAGCATGGTATAAACCATTTTCCTGTTCATTCGCAGAAATACTACGATCGAGGAATCGAATAGCCCGGGCACAGAACTCACGACATTCTATAATCCCCAGTGCCTGAGTAGCTCCCAAGTCTAGGGAATAAGCTCTATTACGATAGCGTTCACCCGCTGCACCCATGCGATCAATAAAGTCCTTACGCTGTGCGCCGTTTAAGGAATCTATACTTTGGTAATCGCGAATAATATCGGAGGTAGTGAGGAACAAATCCAATAAGGCCGCATTTACATGCAAATCCTCTTCCTGACTGCTCAACCACGATTCCATAAAGCGCAAGAACCGACGGAGGTAATACAAGGTAACCATGCTTAGGCCATTACCCACCAATGCATTATTGGCATCATTCCACTCGGGTCTTTGGGTGTTCATCCAAATACCGCCCTCGGGCACAAGATTGTACATTTTAGTAAGCGCGGTTAATAGCAGCTTCTCAGCCAAATTAGCCCGCAGAGGCGCATTTTCCTCCCAAATGAGTTTACCATCAGTACCATAAGCCTGATACCGTTGCTCTGCTGCATCATTGAGCTTTTCATTAAATGTGATGGTATCTTGTGGGTCAGCCATAATCTCTTGATGTCCTTTCAATCGGTAGGGAACATCAGCATAAACGAAGCTAAACTCGTGGGTTAAATCCTTCAATAAACCGGGATAATGCTTCTCACTATGTTCTAACAAGCGCAAGAGATAAATTATCTGATGGTCACCCCAATACCCAATAAAAGACCAAGGGTCGTGTGGTTCAATCACCTCCCAATCGATGCCATTTTTGGCGATGCGATAGGGATTATAACCATCAATGGTACTCGCATTTAAAAACTTGAAGATCATCCCCTCAATAAAGCGAGGGTAGGAATAGGCCAAGGCCTCCCAATTTTGGAAGATATCTCGCCAATTGCCTTCGTAATTTAAAATCTTATTTCCTTCCGCATCAAGGCGAGTAATGCTAAAGCGATTCCATGGACGAGAGGGATCACCGTGGCGGCGACTGAAACTTAAGGGGAGATACTCCGCGCCTAAACGGCGTAAATCAGCATCTCCTTTTTCTTGCATCCAAGCTTGCAAATCAGCGTAGCTCATTGGGCCCTTTAAGGCCTTTAAATCACTGGCAAACTTCTCAGATAGCGGCTTATTACTCAGAGCAAGGTACGCTTTAAAATCGGCAAGATCCAATCGATAAGTATCTTCAAATAAGCCCCCGCGCATTATATTATAAAGCACATTGCCATAATGCCGACTTTGCACCAATCGATCGGAGGAGCTCTGCAGGCCATCAGCTTTAGCGACTAAAGTTTGAAGTTCGGTATAAGTTCGCTTTAGCTCTTCTTCTAATTCACTGGCGCTAATGCCATTTTCAATAGCCGCTTTCAGATTATGCACCTCGGCACTAGAAAGACTGGTTTCGGCCACTAGATACCAAGATTGTATCGCATTCGGATTTAAGGCAAAATCGCGCTGGGCAAACCAAGCTGATTTTTGGGCCTTAGTAAAAAGCTCAGGCTGTAAATTGGCTCCCTTTCTAAAGGAATCAATTTGCTGATTACTTAAAAGATGTAAGGCTGGATTATCTAAAGACCAAACCACATTGGCACTTAGCGACTCACTGGGCTCTGCCTTATCTACAATATTGGAACTCAAACTAAAGATGCCCATTCCGGTATCGGCATCCAGTTCATTCTTTTTATAGGCATCTACCAAAGTAGAACGTCGATCCTGCATAAGACCATCTACATTCGATGGCAACAAGTTTTCCAGTCCATCTAGGCATTCGATCTCACGCGATTGATCGCCGATATTTTGGACTTCTACCTTTCGGATAAATCCATATTTCTGAGAGAAAGCCCAGCGGTAGCTGAATTTCAATAGCAAGTCGAAATTGATTTCTTCAAAAACCAATTGCTCGGCGCCAAGACTCTTGTATAAATTCCGCTCTAAGCGGTAAACTCCTTGGTAACGTGTTGAAAACGGCTCCCATAACCAAGCACTATTCGGCTTTTTAGGGTCGGCCACTCTTATTAATGTTTTAGGCCCAGTGAACTCCGCATTATCTACCAGTTTATCGTCGGTGTAATAAGGAAATATTGCTCGATCGGCATCTCCTCTTCCTGCGGTTAATCCACCATTACTAGCGATAAACATCCAATGATCGAAGGGACTAACCAAAGTCATAAAGAAAGGTGGCATCTGATCTACCTTAGAAATGCGGTAAAAATCCTTGCCATCAAGTTCCACAAATTCACCCTTGGGGCTTTCGGCTCCAAATTGTAAATCCTGATTTCCAATCTTAATTCGACTCATAATTTTATTTTGGGGAGATCACAATGGTTTGTAGGGAAGCTGCAGGAATCTCAATATTTATCGCTGCTTCCTCATCAATCTGATAACTAAAACTTAAGGCATTGTCGGTAGTATTCAAAATCGGAATTACCACTTCGCCATTAGGGTTTTCTAAAGCGCTTAGGTGTAGGCCTTCCGGCAGATGGTCGGCCTGGAAATCTATCCTTTTAGCGTCTCTGTTTATAAACTGACTAAAATGACGGAGAGCATCGTAAAGCGGGGTAAAATAAACCTCTCCACTACTGGTATCGGCTATTACGGGTGCTACGCACCAATTTGAGGCGTGGTTTGGTCCACCTTGTCGATCTAAAACAATATTCCAATCTACCCAGGCGCTTACCTGATTATTTAGGCAGCCAATGATATCCCGCGCATAGCGGTAAACGGGTACATATTTAGGATGATCGGGTTTATCCTTTTCGGGGGCCCAGGTATAACCCCAGTCGGTAGCCTCTTTTTTCCAGTACCAAGCGTCATCTTGCCAATGCGGTACTTCAGCATCTACACAGGCCTCGGTATTCCATATTTCCTTATCCGGTGCAAGTGCATGGGTTTTTTGTAAAGATTCGGGGAACCATTTAAAAGTGCTGGTGTACCAATGCACCGCCGTTCCGTAAATCTGCTCCCTAATTTCGGGGTCGCCCAATAACACTTCCGACCATTCTTCTAATTCGGCACCTCTATTTTGATCGTAAACCAAAAGCTTTTGATCCATTTGAGCTTCCGCCAAAGCTGGCGCTAGGTGGTCTTTAATAAAGAGCCCCATTTCCTCCGGACTAAAATGCATACTCTCCCAATTGGCATCATTGCCGAGAGGCTCATTTTCTACGGTAAATCCCCAAATGGGCAGGTCTTCATCAGCGTAAGCTTGAGCATACTTTACAAAATATTGCGCCCATAAATCGTAGTACTCGGGCAGCAATTTACCGCCATACCAATCGCCATTAACCTTCATATAGGGCGGGGCCGTCCAAGGTGAGGCAAAAAACTTTAGGTCTTCACCTGCTATCTTTCGGGCAGCTTGGGCAATGGGAATAATATCATCCCGATCGGGGGCAATATCGAAGCTGCTTAAATTGCTATCACCGCTATCCACATAAGCGTATTTGCTAAGCGAGAAATCACAGGAATTGATATGCAATCGCACTAAATTATAGGCCGAGGCGGTATCATTAAAATAGGCTTGTAAAACCTTTTGCTTTTGTGCTTCCGGCAGCTTTTGCAGCAGATGCGCACTGGCCTCCGTTATAGCGCCTCCAAAACCTTCGATGCGCTGGTACTTCTTTTGGGTATTAAGCTTTACTAAGATTGGACTTTCTCCGGCTTGAGCTTTTACGACTTGTAAGCGCTCACCTTGTGCCGAGCTCTGGTAAACCTTATATGCCCTTTGAGATTCGGTTTGGCAAGAAGGGGTGGCGAAAATAACCGCAAATAGCACGAAGTACTTTAGGCTTTTCATTCGCTTGCTTTTGCTTGATATACCCGCACATAGTCGAGGATATACTGGTGCTTTTCAAAACTTGGATCGATACCTTGGGCACCACCCCAACCTCCGCCAACAGCGAGGTTTATAATGATGTTTTGTGGATTATGAAAGGGCCACTCTAAATCATTAGCGTTCTTATCGTAGGTAAAATAATACTCACCGTCTAAATAAGCTTCTATACGATCGGGGTACCACTGGATAGCATAGGTGTGGAACTTGGTATCCATGCTATCAATTTCAATTTCGGAACCAATCTGATTACCCTGTTTAAAGTAATAAGCGCGGGTATGGCAGGTAGCGTGATTTAATCCACTTCCGGTACTGTCGTCAATTTCATAGCCCACGGTTTCCAAAACATCAATTTCTCCGCAATAAGGCCAAGATATTTCATCGCGATAAGCATCGCCCAATAACCAACCTGCGGCCCAAGTTCCTCTGCCGGCAGGCACTTTGGCGCGGAATTCAATCTTCCCATAGGTAAAGGCATGTTTTCCTTGGGTGCTCAATCGCGCCGAGGTCCAGGCTTGACCCATATCATTTTTATGCGCCTCGATAATGAGGTTTCCATTTTCCTGTCGGGCGTTCTCAATACGGTTTTCGGTATAAAATTGTGGTTCATTATTGCCCCAGCCCCAATTTCCAATATTGTAAGACCACTTAGTGGTATCAGGTAATCCTGAGCCATCGAACTCATCGCTCCAAACTAGCTCCCAATCCTCGCCTTCCATATTCTGTTTATGGAAGTTTGGCGTTTCTTGGAGTTTCTTTACCAAGGTGAATTTTAGAGATTTAATGCTCGCGGTTCCTTGAGCTAGATGCAAACGCATGGGATGAGTTCCGGTATCGAGCGGACTTCCCACAATAGTGCTAAGTGCCATCTGCCCAGAAGGGCGCAGCATACCGGTAATATTATAGCTACGGTCGTCGGTATTTTGGATATAATCCTCCACCCACAGCTTGGCACTATCGCCACCTTTGGCCATCAGCTCTACTTTGTAGCGACCAGCCTCATTTACTTTTAAGTTGAAGTCTACAAACTTTTGCTCCCCGAACTGGTAGAGACTATCGCCACCAAATTCTTGAGCGGTAATTTCCAGAGGATCGTCTAATCGAGTTTGGTCTTCGCCTTGTGGATTATGACAAGCCCCGATGGCTAAAAGCGGTAGGAGGTAAAATATCTTTTTCATGCTAGTCTTTTTTTACAAGCAGTTTTTCCAATTCTTCTAAGGAACGCCCTTTGGTTTCGGGCACCACGCGGATAATGAATATCAATCCTGCCAAGGCAAAAATGCCATATATGAGGAAGGTGGTAGAGCTGCCTAGTACTTCGAGCTCCCAGGGGAAAACCCATTGTACGGTAAAGCTTACCGCTGAATTGATTAATCCTACGAATGAAATGGCGATGCCTCGGATTCGATTCGGGAATAACTCGGAAAAGAGTACCCACATTACGGGTCCAATTGAAATAGCAAAGGAGGCCACAAAGGCTAAAATCGCAGTTAGAATTAAAAAGGTGTTTAGTTCAATTGCCGAATTGATAATGTCTTGGGATTTTTCTTCCCAAATATCGGCTGCTACCAAGGGCTCTACAGCGCTTTTAAAAGCATCGGCGGAAGTATAAACCTGGCCTTCAACCGTACTTAGGTCGGCCTCTAGGGCTAGACTTGTGATATCCTCTGACTTCAAATTAAAGGTTGCCGATTTAAATCCATAGCTCAATACGAACATAGAGATCACAATACCGGCAACGCCACCAATAAGTAGCGGCTTACGACCGAGTTTATCTATGAAGAGTATCGCTAAAACGGTAAAACCAAGATTTACTAAACCTACCAGAATGGCTTGCATAAATGAGGCATCAGTGCCCAAACCACTTTGCTCAAAAATCATAGGAGCGTAAAAGAATACCGAATTAATACCGGTAATCTGCTGTAAGATGGCCACTACAATCCCGATGCTTAGTACAAGCTTTAAAGCGGGCCTAAAGAGTTCCCCAATGCTCGCTTTGTCTTTCCCCTCATCATCTTGAATATTTTTTTTAATCCGGTCCAGTTCTTCTAAGGCTCTTTCATTTCCCGCTACTCGGGCCATTACCTTCTGAGCCTCTTCTTCCTGACCGTTCATTATTAACCAGCGTGGACTGCGAGGAACCAGAAATAGGCCAAAGAAATACAGTATGGCCGGCAAGGTTTCTAAGCCCAGCATCCAGCGCCAATTATGTTTATCGATTCCTAAGTCGGCAATCCACGAGGCATCACTTTTCCCCAACTGGAGAATCCAATAGTTACTAAAGAAAGCTAAAGAAATACCAATAACGATATTAAGTTGATTAAAGGATACTAGACGACCCCTTAACTCTTTAGGAGAAATTTCTGCTATGTAGAGCGGGGCTAAAATTAGAGAAGCTCCTACTCCAAAACCACCAATCATTCGAGCAATTACCAGGCTTACGAAATCGGGAGCTAAAGCCGAGGCGATTGCGGAAATGGCATAAAGAATTGCAGCCACTCGAAGCACAGCCCTACGACCAAATCGATCGCTTAAAGGTCCGGCCACCATCATGGCCAAAGTAGAGGTTAATGTTAAAGAAGCTACGGACCAGCCTAACTGTAATTTGGTAAGCTCAAACTCCTCTTCTATAAAGCCTACAACTCCAGAAATTACGGAGGCATCGAAACCCATAAGTAAGCCCCCTAGGGCCACAATAAGGGCAATCAGAAATACAACATTCGAATTGCTTTGCTTCATTTTAATTGATTGATTGGTTAGAGATCATTACAACTCAAAAGAAAAGCCTTTGGCCCTCAGTTCGTCGTAGCGTTGTTTATCGAATTTATAGAGGCGGGCCGGACGGTGAGGCACATCCTTTTGGTTTTCCTTTAAGGAGATTAAGAGGTTCATACTAAGAATACGCTTGCGGAAATTCGCTTTATCGTATTTCTCATTTAATAGAGCCTCATAGAGCGCCTGTAAATCGGCCAAGGCAAACTTTTCGGGCAAAAGCTCAAAACCTACTGGCTGGTGACGCACTCTTTGTTGCAAAACTTTAAGCGCATCATTTAATATTTCACCGTGATCAAAGGCCAATTCTGGAATTGCTTCTAAATCCACCCAATACACACCATCGGCCCAAGCCGAAGCATGTGGATCGTGCTTAGCAATATCTATTAAGGAATAATATCCGGTGGTAATTACACGGCCAGCTGGGTGACGATCGACCTTGCCATAAACCTGAGTTTGCTCCATAAAAAGCTGC
This sequence comes from uncultured Flavobacteriales bacterium, assembly GCA_950073045.1. Taxonomy (GTDB): domain Bacteria; phylum Bacteroidota; class Bacteroidia; order Flavobacteriales; family Schleiferiaceae; genus Croceimicrobium. Next base: position 16,312 of record CATMQD010000005.1, read on the forward strand.
TCAATACCGGTAAGGTCGCGTAAAATTCGCTGGGCTGCTACATCGATATTCTCATTAGGATATACCAAATCACCAGGTAAAGCCCACATTCCTTTAAAAGGTGCGGCACCACGTTTAATAAGTAATATCTTGAGGCGGTTTTCGTGATATCCAAAAACTACACAGTCGACCGAAACGCCGAACTGGAAAAACTTATCATAGGATATCTCATAATATGGAACGGCAAACTGCGATTTCCGACTGGTTTGCTCAGTAGTCAGCGTCTTTTCGGCCATGGTGTCGATTTAGTCAAAAACCAAAAATAGTAAAATTCATTTAGTAAAAGGTACTATAAGTGTAATATCCACATTACATGGTACACCTTAGTTTTCAGGCTTTAAAATAAAAATTCGACTTACTTAATGTCATTTCTACCAAAAGTTATATTTTAGTAGCCTAAATCAGTACTAATGAAGAAGATTACCTTATTAATGTTTCTTTTTGCTGCCTTCACCATGTCGGCGCAAAACGATACAGTTACTTTCAAGGTGGACCTTGCCGGATACTCTGGAACAGGATTCACCTCGGCCCATGTTAATGGGACCTTTAACAACTGGTGTGGCGCCTGTAACCCAATGAGCGACCCTGATGGGGATGGCGTTTGGGAAGTGGCCTTACCATTAACCGCCGGTACCATCGAATACAAATTCACTATTGATGGTTGGAACGATCAAGAAAACTTGACCTCAGGTTTACCTTGTACTATTACCACCGGTGGATTTACCAACCGAGAGCTTACTTTTAGTGGCGATACCGTACTACCAGTAGTATGCTGGGAGGCTTGTGCTGCTTGTGGTAGCACTGGCGCCTCTGGTCCATTAAGCTTACCTATTACTTTCGATGATCCTAACATCGCTTATCCAACTTCCTCTTTTGGTGGTGCTGCCGATACTTTAGTAGTTGATCCAACCGATCCTACTAATATGGTATTGGAAATCACCAAAGATGCCGCTGCTCAAACTTGGGCTGGTTCTATTGTTGGTGATAGCGGTTTAGCTGCTCCCGTTGCTTTTGCTGCCGGTGCTACTACAATGACTATGCGCGTTTGGTCTCCAGATGCTGGAGTAGAAATCCGTTTGAAATTAGAAGACTTTACTGATCCTACTGTTTCTGTAGAGACGGTTGATTCTACTACCGTTGCTGGTGGTTGGGAAACCCTGACTTTCGATTTTAGCAATCAAGCAAGCGGTACCGCGGCTATTAACTTTGCGAGTACATACGACAAAATTGCTGTATTCCCGAATTTCGGTGCCACCGGTACTACCAAAACTTTCTACATCGACGATATTATGTTCGGTGCAGGTGGACCAAGCGTAGTATTACCAAGTCTTCCAATCACTTTCGATGACCCTAATGTAGATTATACCAGCGGTGAGTTCGGTGGTGCTACCGATACTATTGTAGCCGATCCTACCGATCCTACCAATATGGTGTCTGAAATCCATAAAGACGGTTCTGCTCAAACTTGGGCGGGTATTGTTATCACCAACAGTGGCTTAGCTTCTCCAGTACCTTTTACTGCGAATGATAATATCCTAAGCATGCGCGTTTGGAGTCCAGATGCGGGTATTGAAGTACGTATGAAAATCGAGGATAATAATGACCCTACTGTATCTGTAGAAACTGTAGATACTATTATGACTGCTGGTGCTTGGGATACCTTGGTATTCGACTTTAGCAACCAAGCAAGTGGCACAGCTGCTATTAACTACGCCAATACTTACGACAAAGTAGTAGTATTCCCTAACTTCGGTGTGGATGGCGCTACTGCAGGTGCAAAGACCTATTATGTTGATGACATTTCTTTCGGAATGATTATGCCTCCTCCTCCCGCTTTAGACACAATCGACCTTCCTATCACTTTTGATGATCCTAGCGTTGATTATGATGTTACCAGCGAGTTCGGTGGTTGTGTAGATAGCTTAACCGTTGATCCTACCAATGCCTCTAATAATGTATTGCGTATCGAGAAAACTGGTGGCGCTGAAACTTGGGGTGGTATTGTAGTAACTACCGGAGGTATGAAAAATGCCATTCCATTTACCGCTACTTCTACAGGAATGAAAATGCGTGTTTGGTCTCCTGATGCAGGTACCGATTTCCTATTGAAAGTTGAAGATTCTAATGACGCTACCATTTCTGCAGAAACAGTAGCTACCACCACCACTGCTGGTGCTTGGGAAACATTAAGCTTCGATCTTTCTAATACTCCTGCAGGTACGCCAGCTTTTGATCCAGCGGCTAACTACGATGTAGTAGTTGTATTCCCGAACTTCGGAACTCCTGGTATTGCAGTAGGTGCAAAAACTTATTACATTGACGATATCGAGTTCGATAACTCTATCGGTTTAAACGAGGCTAATTGGGCAGCAAACTGGACCTTAGCGCCAAACCCAAGTACTGGTATCGTTCGTTTGGAAGGCTTGCAAGCTGAAAACTTCGATGTTCAAGTAATGGACCTTAATGGTCGCTTGATCCTAAAAACTAACACTAGCCAATTGAATCAAGGGGAACTGAACCTCAGCAACCTGAACAATGGAATTTATCTAATTACGGTTTCTAACGAATTTAAGTCGGAAAGTCGTAAACTGATCATCACCAAATAGTTCATTAGTAGGTTACATTTGGTAACCCCGTCTCGGAATACCGAGGCGGGGTTTTTTATTTTTAAGGCGAATTAGACGCCATTACTATGAAAAAAGCCAGTCTACTCTATAGCCTACTTTTTCTTTTATGCCTCCAAAATCCGCTTCTAGCCCAGGAAGATCAAAGCCGAGGGGATCTCTTTCATGTATTATTATTGCAATGGAATGAAGATGCCGATAGTGCCCAACAAGCAGCCATTTTAGACCTATTTCGAAACTTACCCACTAAAATTGATGGTTTTGAGCAAGCGAAGCTCATCAGGCCCATCCGAGCCAATAAAGGTCATGAGCTAGTTATCATTATGAGCTTTAAAAGTCAAGCGGCTTTAGATGTTTATCAAAATCATCCCGACCATCTAAAAATTAAAAAACTGGCCCTGCCCCTTTTAAAGGATCTTACCAAGTACGATTATTGGGAACGCGAATCATAAATTCCTTGGTCGGCGGTAAAAAAATTCAAGTAAGCTTTACAACCCTAAATCTCATCTTGCATCCTATAGTTGTAAATGCCCCAATTTGAGCATCGATTTAAAAAAGAACATTAAAGCCCTGCGTAAAGGCAATCAGCTTGCTGGTTTCCAAATTTATCAGCATTTCGCCAAGGCCACTTACAATAGCATTTTGCGATTGGTACCCCAAGCGGATGAAGCTAGCGACCTTTTGCAGGAGAGCTTTATTCAGGCTTTTGAAAAAATCGACAGTCTCGAAAACGAGCAGGCCTTTGGTGGCTGGTTAAAACGCATCGCCATTAATAAAGCCTTGGCCCATCTGCGTAAGCAAAACCGAGTGGCGCTTTCGCTAGATGAAGTACCAGAAATAGATGCCGTGGAAGAGGACTTAGACCTTGCACCCCTATCCTTTTCGCAAATAAATGCCGCCATACAAGAGCTACCTGCCGGATGCCGGATGATTTTCCAGCTGTATTACCTCGAGGAATACAGTCATGCCGAAATCGCCACCCAACTCAGCGTTTCCGTTTCGAACTCGAAAACGCAATTACACTATGCACGACACCTTTTACAAGAAAAACTAAAATCAGTCTATGAAACTTGAGGATTGGATGCGGGAACACCGCGCGGAATTCGATGCGGCAGAAGCCCCGGAAGGACTGTGGAACAACTTAAAAGAGGCCGTTCCCCAAGCACCGAAACGAAAAGCCTACTGGGCTTGGTCGGCAGCAGCAGTACTTTTAATTGCTAGCGGTTTATGGCTTACACGCTCTTCGACAGATGTGAAATTAGACTCCGAATCACAACTTCCCGAAAGCTTTCTTGCCCAGGAAGATGTTTATCAGCAAGATTTACAAATGATTGAATCCCAGATCGACATGCAGGAAGTAGCGGCTAATCCAGATTACGATTGGGTATTTGAAGAGTTGGAAGAATTGGATCGGATTAACCGTCAATATCGCTCAGACATTGATAATCTGGTGCCGCAAGAGGAACTGCTTAAGGTACTCATCGACTATTACGAAAAACGCCTGCGATTGCTCCGCAGGTTACAAATGGAACTAGAACGAAATCAAAAACTTACAGAAAATGAAAACATTAATTTATAGTCTACTTTTTAGCCTTAGCCTTAACCTAGCCTGGGCTTCTAAGTCGGAAATGCGGGTTGAAAAACGCGCCCAAGTAAAACTAGAGGTAGCTAAGGATGTAGATATCGAAATCGACGGTAGTAATACCGATATGCGCATCGACATCTGGGATGAACCCCGAATTGAGATTGAAGCGGTATTTCGTTATCGCGGTGAAGATCATCAGGATAAAATAGCGGAGTTTCTAAGTCAGTTTCAGGAAAAGATTGAAGTGGGTATTAGTCAATCTCCAGGCTCGGTGCGCATAGAAACCTTTCGCTCCCTGCCCAAGAAAGTACAGATTGGCACCAAAGACTTTATGATTTTTGAAATGGCCTTTTCCCGCGACGAGGTGCAATTAGAATATCATATCCATATGCCCGCCAAAGGCAAAGTAAATATTAAACACTCTTATCGCGACCTCCGTATTTACGGGGATCTGGAGAACCTCCAACTCTATCAATACAGTGGTCGCCTGGCCATGGACAATATTAAGAAGGCCCAACTCACCTTAAAATATGGAGAAGCGAATGTGCGTCGATTAAAAGACTCCGAGATAAACCTCTATGAAAATGATTTAATAGCGGAAGAACTTGGCGATGTAGAACTGAATATCAAATACAGTCAGTTAAGATCGCGATTTGCCAAAAAATTAGACGTGCAAGCTTATGAAAGTGAGCTCGAGTTTGAAGAAGTGAAATCTTTGGATGGTAATTTTAAATATTCTCGCTTCCGAAGTGCCCGTCTTAAACATGGCGTTTTAGTAAGCTATGAAAGCCGCTATGATATTCAAGATATGATCTCCCTGCGCTTAGACAATAGTAAGTACAGCACCTATGGCATCAATCGAGTAGATGAAGTGCGCATCACCCAAGCCTATGAGGATAATATGACCATAAGAAGCGTAAAAAGCATGGCCGCTGGAAATAGCAAATACTGCAAGCACCGTCTTGGTAGTTTAGAAGAGGACTATAGCTTGGATGGCTATGAAAGCGATCTTCAGATTGATAAACTAAGTGGACCTAAAGGCGATATCAGCATTAAGGGGAAATACATTAAGGCGGAGATAAATACCGCCGATGCAGTTTTCGATTTAATTGCCGCGATGCAATATGGAAATATCGACTATCGCCGAGCCGAAGCAAGCGCCCAAATTAGCGAAGAGGGCAGCCGCATCAATGCTAAGATTCAAAGCAAGGCTCGAAAAGAAGGGGCTGGATATAAAATCTTGGTAGATGGCTATGAAATGAAAGTGCAATTGTATTAGCCCAATTTTGATTTAGGATTCTATCGGACAATTGTCCATTTTTGAAGAGGCGATTTTATCTTTCTGATGAGATCGCCTCTTCAGATCTAGTCCATTAGCCATAAAGCTAGATCTGCCTTCATCTTTAAATGGAAACCTAGTATGAAACGAATTCTACTACTCTTTATATTACTCTCCGCTTGTATGAGCGAAGCTACAACTGAAGCCCAGCAATCTGATAAAGAGATTAAGATGAATAATTATTTAGCCCTTTTCGAAATTCCAGCCACAGACCTTAATCGAGCGGTAAGCTTTTACGAGGGAATCTTAGACCTTAAAATTGAAAAGATGGAAATGCCCGGCATGGAAATCGGGGTGTTCCCTTATGAGAACCAAGCCACCACAGGAGTAATTATGAAAGGAGAAGGCTATAGCCCTTCGGCTGATGGAGTTTGCATCTATTTAAATGGTGGTAGGGATTTGCAAATTATCCTAGACAAGGTAGAGCAGTATGGTGGTTCAATCCTAGTACCTAAAAGTCCGCATGCTGATGGCAATGGCTTTTTTGCTCTATTCCTCGACTCCGAAGGCAATAAAATCGGACTTAACTCTGAGGCTTAAATCGGTAATGACCAATAATGGTGTAGTTAAATAGCACATCTTCTACTACCTGTCCTCCGCCGATATTATGCACCACCAAAGGCCTTTTCTTATCGCAAGAACGCTCTTTTACTAAAATGCCAATATGGGTAATTCCGCCTCCTAAAGACCAGCAAACAATATCGCCCGGTTTATAATCGCCGCTATTATTGCTCTTTATAAGCTCCTGTCCAAAACGACTAAAGAAGCACATTAAATTAGGAACCCTTCGGTGGTCGATATTGGGATCGGGTTTCGAGAGCCCCCAATTATCGGGGTATTCCTCAAAATGCGCTTTCATATCCTCATGCACCAATTGCTGTAAATCAATGCCCAGCTTGCGGTAGGCGCGAATTACCACATCGGTGCAAACGCCTTTGCCTGCAGGCACATCTCCATTCGGGTAATCAATGCCAAAATAGGAAGGATCGTATACCACCTGATCGTATTTTAGGGTATATGCCGAATCGGCCAGGCGCTTGTAAAAGTCCTCTTGCCCTTGCAGCAGAAGGGTGCTAAAGAGGAAAAAGCTAAGACTGTAAATCAATTTCATGATTGGGGCCAATTTTCTTTGATGAAACGAGGCACAAACCAAGGTAGTGCATCTACCACGATTGACTTTTCGGGATTATTGGGCGCATAAATAATCATCTCCTTTACTTCATCCAGCATTTTCTCGGGCCGGTGACTTTTAGCCACACTTTGATACTCCTTGCCATCGCTGGCGGTAAAGCTAAAAGTGAGCTTATAAACTGGCTCTTCATTTACCGAGACATTGGTTTTCTCCTTTTTCTTTAAGCGACCAAAAGCTATCCTTCCACTTTGAATCAACTTTAAGTTTTTATACCCGGTATATAAGTAGTAGAGTAAAGTTATCCATGACGCTAATACAATTACGATAATGATAATAGCGCCATTTTTACGGTTCGCCCTAAGACCCTTTATTCGACTCAATTGAGGATTCTTTGGATGGTATTCCACCCTTACCACATCATTAACCTTAAGCGGATCTCGATTGGAGCAATACGAAATCCCTTCAATGGCTCCTTCTTCTGTGCTAAACACATATTCGTAGCCCATGGTGTAGCTATCTTCCCCTTCCCAATAGTAAGTATTGGTAATCTTCGCCTTTACCTCCACCAAGTTTTCGCTTTCCTTTAAATAGTAATAGGCTCGCCAATCAAAGTCGCGGTTAAAGCTGTAGGCAATCACGCTCAGCACTACCCCAACCAAGAGCAGTATTAATCCAATTTTTCCTTTAATAAGGATAGCCAGTTTATGGCCTAAGGGAAGTTTGGGTTTAATCATAATTAATCAGGAATTTGCCAATTATATCTAATGAAATGCGGCATATCATAGGGTAGGGTATCTACCATAATCGCCCTTTTTGGATTGCGGGAACTATAAATGATGAGCTCTTTACTTTCATCCGTTAATTTATGCACCAAATGCGAACGCGTAGTCAATAGGTGCTTTCTGCCATCACGGGCAGAATACTCGAAGTTTAAAAGGTAAACTGGCTTGCCATCGTAATCGGCATCGGTTAATTCTTTGGACTTTAAAACCGCATGACTAATAACCCCCTTTTGAAGCAAGCTTAATTTACGGTAGCCACTAATTAGGGTGTAAACTAGATAAAGGAAGGCGCATATGGGGATTAGCAAAAAGAGTAAAACCCTGTAGCCACCCGGATTAATATCCATACCCTTAATTTGGTTGAGCTGGGGGTTTTGCGGATGATACAAAATAGTAACTCGCTTGCCAGGAGCTAAGTACTTATCGCCATAAGAGCGATAGCTTAAGGGCCCAATAGGTGAATCGAAAGCATAGTCATAAACCCAGTAATCATCAACACCTGGATAAAAGAAATTAGGATAACTAGCCCTCGTTATTATTCCTTTCGTTTCTTCCAAATCACCGCGTAAGTGGATTAAGCCCTTAAAATCGAGGAAAGGCCAAAAGTTACCAAACACTAGAGTGAAAACCACCAAGACAAATATTGCCGACCATCCATTGACATGATTAAACAGTAAAGTGATTCTATCGGCAAGGGGTAGTTTTCGGGTCCTCATGGAAGCAGATTATTTTTTACAGGTTTTGCCAAAGTCCATGTATATAACCATCGAGGTCTTTAAAAAAGGATAGCCAACCTTGACCGGGAATTTCGGTTTTAGGCACTACCACCTCACCACCTGCCTCGCGAATCATGGCCTGTGTAGCCTCAATATTTTCTACTCGAATGGAATTGGCAAGTGGTTGCTCCGGATGACGTTTCTTCATTATTGCGCCATTAATCCCAGGCTCAGAATCGCCGGTAATCGCAAACCAATATTCCTCCTCTCCCATCTGCTCAAAGCGCCAATCAAAAACCTCTTTAAAAAACTGCATGCTTTGCTCGGGTTGCTCTGCCGGAATTTCGAAATGTGTTACTCTGTTTTCCATAATGCTTTTCCTTTACCGTGCAATTTAATTATTAGTCACCAAGGCTTCTAATCCGGTAATTCCTGACTGTAAATCTTCAGTTTCATATTGTGAAAGGTTTTGGCCTTCTCGCCACCAAAGAGTAGGATTTCAACAAAAGCCTCCGAGTCCATAGTATGGGGCATTACCTTGTAGTTCACATAGCCCCTTTGCCATTTATCAAAGCCTTTTTCTTGATACATTAAAGTATGATTGATGCGCCAGAATACGCGTTCACCCTTATACTTAATCTTTATTTCTACCTGTGATTGATCGGATTCTTCAAACTGATCATCAAGCTCAATTCTAAAAGCCCGCAGGATATCGAAATTGGGAATCTCTTTGCTGCTCAAGCGCAAAATTCGCTTCATCTCATGCGGCTCTACTTCAAAATCGCCTAGCTCAATCTCCTTCTCCAATTGCATCCAACGGAAATTGTATTGCTCCTTCCAAAACAAATCCTGATACTGGGGCTCCGTTTTTAAAAAGACCTGCCAGTAGCGCTCCTTATTCATGTAGTTCCACTGTAAAATGCGGCTTTGGTACTGATGCAGCTGTATCAAATTATGGGGAATACTTAGCAGAGAAATCAAAACCAGCGGCAAGGCCCATTGCCATTTTAAACCTTTTAGAAATAAGGCAAATGGCAGGAAAAAGAGCAGGTAGTAATTTATAAAGGGGCGCTGACCATAACTAGCGCCATACCACCAGCTCCACCAAGAAGCCATCACATAGCTTATGATCATGAAAAAGCTAAACCAAGTAAAAAAGAGGAAATACTTCTTTTGAAAAAGCCAATGTAGGGTGCTTAAAAAGGCAATAAATAAGATTGGCGTATACAGGAAGAGTCCCTTGCGATAGCCAAACCAAAGAGGCATTAATTTCGGTTCAGCCCAATATTTAAAGCCCTCACCTTGATAAGAGTAAATAAGCCAGTCGCCAGATTGAAGATACCAAGCACCCATCTGCAAGGTAAAAACCAAAAACACCGAGGCTATTCCCAATAGAAGGTAGGGCCAGTGTTTAAATAGCGTATTAAATCCGCTTTTTAATTCCGACCGCGAACCCGCCAAAAAGGGAACAATTAAAATTATTAAAGCATCTACATTACGGATAAGCACCACTAAGCCAATGCTTAAACCTGCATACACAATATAGCGGGCCTCCTTTTCTAAAAAGAATTTCTTTACCCAATAGGCAAAGAGGTTAATGGCAAAAAAAGAATAAATATGACTGAAGCTTGCTTCTCGATCGAGGTAGCGATAAGCAGGCGTGCTAAAAACAATCAGCAGAAAACAGAGGATAATAATCCAAGAATTAATACCATACAGCTTAAAGAGCTGAAAGAGGAGTATTAAGCCGAGACCCAAGTAAAAATAGCTTGCTGCCCGCACCGCCTCTTGAAAGTATGGCCCATAGCCATCATCGGTTTCGGGACTAATAGCCTGGGCCACTAAAAAGAATGGCATTTGTAAAACCGCTGTGCCTACCGCGTATTTATTAATTAGGTGATCTTGATATTCCACATACACACCATACTTACTAAGCCTTTGATAGCTCTCAGAGTCTTCTAGTAGATTTTGGTCCTTGCGGTTTAAATCGTGATGAATAAAAAAGGCGGGCAAATAGTCGTAATAACCAATCCCATCGGATTTTATAGGCTCCGAAGACTCAGTATAATTTAGCTTGAAGAGTATGAAAATCACTAGGAAAATTCCCAATGGCATTAAATAGCGCTGCAAGTGGAAAGGTTTGACTTAATGTTTATACCAATGAAGGAGGCGAAGATAGGAAATGCGGCTTGGTAGCTATTTCACCCAAACCACCGAATTATATCCATCGTATTCATTGGGCTCAAATAAGGGATTGGAGGGGTCGCGGACCCATTCTCCATCTACAATAAACTTATAGCGGGTTTTGCCTTTCGGCAGATGGATATCCGCATGCCAACCATCGGCATGCCGCTCCATACGATAACCCCATTCCTGCCAGCCATTAAAATCGCCGCTTACCAATACTTCCTCCACTCCTCGTTTCATAGGAAAAAAGAAGTGCTTATTGGGAGCAATGCTTAAAACGGAATTACGGTAATTACCAGATCCGGAGCTAATGGGGTTTAAGGGATCCATCTTCCAAACTTCTTGGCCTGCCACCTGAAACTTATACTCATAATTTCCAGGGGCTAATACATAGGGTAAAACCCAACCGCTATCCGTGCGCTCCATGCGCAGCTCACCTTCCTTCCAGCCATTGAAATCGCCAGCTACCACCACAAATTCGGCGTCTTTCTCACTTGGGTAATAGAAATAAAAAGTATCTCCAATGGCCACAAAGGAATTCTCATTTCCGGCCCCATCAGGTCGCACCACCTTATTACTGGGATCTAAAATCCAATTGCCATCCACAATAAACTTATAGGCGTGAGTCCCTTCTTTTAAATAGCAGTCTCTTTGCCAGCCCTCCTTTGTTTTGCGCAGCGAAAAATTATCCTCATTCCAATTATTAAAGGAGCCCGCAAGCATTACCTCCTCGGCATTGGTATATCCTTCTAAGCGAAAGCGGTGATTGGTTTTAAAATACACCGAGTTTTCATTTCCTTCCCAGTCGTTTTCCTTTAACTGGTTACGCGGATCCAAGAGCCAATAACCATTAACGATATACTTATAATAATGCGCGCCATCGGCGAGATTTAGATCGACATAAAAGCCACTATCGCAAGGCTGCATAGGATTAGCACTGGTGCTCCAATCGTTAAAAGTACCGCTTATAAACACCGAATGCGGATCACCTTGTACTTTGAGGAAAAATCGGCTCAAGCCATTCTCCAGTTGTTTTACGGCCGGTCGGCGAAATAAGTTATAGCCATAAGTATAGTGGTCGGCGGTACTCTTTTGTTCCGGACCGAGCATCACAATGAGGTCCTTCTGGTTTTGTGCTTGCCCTTTTAATTGGTGCAAGGACTTCCGTAAAACGATCTCCTTTTTATTAATGGCAACTACATGCCATAGCTGCGGGCTGGCCGCTCCCGATTTATGCAAGGCCTGCAATTGTGAACTATCAATACCGCAGCTACCCAATAGGCTATCTAAACTGCGCGCATTAAGATCGCGATCGATATAACAGTAAAGATCGGTACCTTTAATTTTATAGTCTACCCCCTCTAATTCCTGCCCAAACACACTGTTTCCCAGCGCCCCAAAAAGCAGAAAGACTAATATTAGTATTTGTTTATGGATAAACATTGATGATGAGTTCCTGTGTTTTAAAGTTAATGCAGACCGAGCCTTTGCGCAAGAGATCATAGCCCACAAATCCATCTACGGGATGGCCATAAGCCCGGCCAATTTCCTCTAGGTCGGCAATCATAATTTGGCAGTTTTCCAAATCTGGTCCAAACTCCAATTTCCGAATCGCCCCTACCAAAACTTCGGCGCTACTTCCTCCAGCACCATTTAATTCTATGGTGCGGGTAATACGCATTTGCTCGTAGGCCTTGGCGGGAAGGTCATTATCTAAAAGTAAGGCCTCTGCACCGGTATCAAAACAGAGATCGAGCGCCAAGCTATCAATACTTCCTTGGGCAATTATGGCATTATTCTCCAGACTAAAAGTCTTCCTAAATTCTTTCTCCGTAGCTAAATAAGGGGCTTCCAAACGACGACCCTCCCGATCTACACGGTACACGATTAATTGCTCATTACGCATATCGAGTTCAATCTCCATGCGCATAAATAGGTTTACACCTAATAAGCCTAAAATCTGAATACCCCGGCGGTTCTCAATTGCAGAGAGGTCACTCACATCGGCCTCCAGATTTTCATAGTGCATACCTAGCACCTTAAGCCGCTCTACTTTGGTGATTTTTTGGGGAACCACATTGCCATTTACATCGGTGGCCATATGCTGATTATCCTCTTCATAATCGCGGAAGTAAGTAGCATTAAGCACTAAATAAGGTGCTCCGGTATCGAAAATAAAATTGCCTCGAATGCCATCTACGGTGGCCTCTACGATAATAAGGTTACCCACGCGCTTAACGGGAATAACCAGTTTCTTAAAATCGCCTTTGGGCACGGGCCGTTGAGCGATAAGTCTGCGGTTATAACCATAGCTAATCTCCAAGCCAGCAAAGCCGGCATCCTCCCCTTCAGCCGAAAGGCTAAAAGAGAGTAAAAGGATGGGGATTAGGCGCCAGAACTTCATTTCTTAGCGCGCATTTCGGCCCTTAATTGAGCACTGGTTTTTCGGGAACCATCGTGACTCCAACCGGGAGGACCAAAAAGGTATTGCCAGGTATAACGTGGGTTTTTAGAAATGTCCTTAAAAATGTCGATCCACTCGTGCGTTGCGATATACAATGGATTAAAGCTCTTAATATTCTTGGTAAGGCCGTAATTAGGATGCTCCTCTTCTTCTACGAAAGTGCCAAACATACGATCCCAAATAATGAGAATACCCGCATGATTGCGATCCAAGTATTTAGTATCGCTAGAGTGATGCACCCGATGATGCGAAGGGGTATTAAAGATAAACTCGAACCAGCGGGGCATGCGGTCGATTAATTCGGTGTGAATCCAAAATTGATAAAGCAAGCTAATGCTATGCATAAAAAGAATGGCCAGAGGGTGAAAGCCTAATAGTGGCAACCAGAGGTAAAATAGGAAGCTTCCGGTAATGCCGCCGGTCCAAGTTTGGCGTAAAGCGGTGGCCAAATTATACTTTTGAGAGCTGTGGTGCACTACATGACTAGCCCAGAAATAACGCACATTATGGGAAGTACGATGATACCAATAATAACTAAGATCATCACCCAAGAAAAGCAAAAGCCACATCCACCAAGTATTCTCCAGGGTAAAGATGCGGTATTGGTAAACCAGCATATAGGCCCCAAAAATCAAGGCTTTACTAAAAATCCCTACCGCTACATTTCCTAATCCCATGCCAATGCTACTAAGGGCATCTTTAGCCTCATAGGTAGCAATCCGCCGAATGGCGGTCAGCAGAATTTCGAGCAGCACAAAGCCCACAAAAAAGGGAATGGCACTGTGAATGAGATTGGGGAAATTGAAATCCATCTTCCAAAAATAGAAATTGCCCCTTAGCTTTTTAGCAAACGGCTGCAGATTAGCACAATTATCTTAATTCTAAGGTGGTGGTCAAATTTTTACCTTTGACAAAAATACCACTCCATGATTCTGGACCTGCTACGCAGTATTCTGGCAGATACCATCTCCATTTTTACCATTATGAACCCGCTATCGGTGGGCGTAATTATGCTGGGCCTTTTAGATGAAGATGCCCCCAAAGAAGAAATCCGCAGGGTGAGCTCTAAAACCATGCGCGCAGCCTTTATCGCAATGATGGTGGCCTTTTTATTAGGGACCTACATTTTTTCCTTTTTTGGGATTTCGCCTCATGGCCTGCGTATTTTCGGGGGAACCATCCTCTTTATGATGGGTCTTAATATGGTACAGGGTCACGGTAAAAAGGTAAACCATACCGCTAAAGACCAAGAAGCGGCTAAAGATCGAGACGATATTAGTGTAGTGCCCCTCGGTATTCCGGTAATGGTGGGTGCGGGTTTATTAACCACCCTTATTAATATGAGTATCGAAGCGGAGGGCTGGCAAGACTACCTCAGTGGGGTAATTGCCATTATTATTTGTGCCATTGCTGCCCTTTTGATTTTACAAAGAATGCCCATTATTAAAAAAGGCTTGGGGGTAAACGGACTTAAGGTTTTTAACCGCGTAATGGGCTTAGTGGTAGGCTCCTTGGCGGCGCAAATATTTTTAGAAGGCCTGTTTGGTCTCTACCAAAACTTCGTAGCATGAGTGTAGGCTATATTTTTATGGCACTGGCCTTTATCATTGGCTTTGCTATCGCCTGGTATATCGCCCAAAAACGTCCCGATCCTAAACTTAATGCCGAAAAGCAAGACCTTCTTTCGCAAAAGCAGGTTTTAGAATCGCAATTGGCATCTGCCGAAAGGCAACAGTCTGAAAAAGAGCAAGAACTGCAAAAGCTACGTGCACAAAGTAGAAGCGATGCCCAAACGCTGGCCAGCCTGCAGAGCGACCTCAACTATAGTCGGGAAAGACTAAACAGTCAGAAAGAGGAATTGAGTGATTTGCAAAAGCAGTTTAGTGCTCAATTTCAGAATCTTGCCCAAAAAATCTTAGAAGAGAAAAGTGCCAAATTCACTCAGCATAATAAGGAGAATATTGAGGCCTTGCTTAATCCGCTAAACGAGAAGATTAAGGACTTTCAGGAACGGGTGCAAAAAACCAATACCGAGGGAGCCGAGCGAAATTCGGCCTTAATGGAGCAAATTAAAAACCTGAAGGAGCTTAATCACAGTTTACAATCGGAAGCGCATTTATTAACCAAGGCCTTGCGTGGAGAAAGCAAAACTCAAGGTAATTGGGGCGAATACCAATTGGAGCGCATACTTAATGCCGCTGGCTTGCAAGAAGGAATTCATTACCGCCGGGAGGAGAACTTTAAGAATGAGGAAAACCAGAATCAAAGACCGGATTTCTTCTTAGATATGCCCGATGGCAAGCATTTGATTTTAGACTCTAAGGTTTCCCTAAGTGCCTATTTACGTTATACCGAAAGCGAGGACGAAGCGGAGAAAGCCCGTGCCTTAAAAGAGCATTTACTGAGCATTCACGGGCATATTGATGGTTTGAGTAAAAAGAATTACCAGGATTTACCCGGTACCAATCAGCCCGACTATGTAATGCTATTTGTGGCCAATGAGCCAGCCTTACATCTGGCTTTAGCCGAAGATACCGAGCTCTTTGATAAAGCCCTGCGGAAGAACATTGTTTTGGTAAGCACCTCTACCCTATTGGCTACTTTACGCACCATCTCCTATATCTGGCGGCAGGATGCCCAAAATAAAAATGCCGAGGAAATTGCCCGTCAAGCGGGGATGATGTACGATAAGTTCCGCAACTTTAGCGATGACCTATTAAAATTAGGCGACCAAATGGAAACCAGTCGGAAAACCTATTCGGCGGCCATGAATAAATTAACTGAGGGTAGAGGAAACTTAGTGAGTCGAGCCCAAAAACTCCAAGAACTTGGAGCACGTAAATCTGCTAAGCAAATAGATCAAAGGCTTTTAGATAATAGCGAGGATAATGAAAACTAAGATTTCTCTTTTTTTAGGCTTAGGCCTGATTTTAAGTGCTTGTGGGGGCAGCGATGCTGGTGACGGCCAAGCGCAAAAACCAGTGATTACCATTGTAAATCCCAGCGACACCATTAACCTCGCCGATAGCGTAGCGGTTAAGGTTTTATATAGTGATGATACAGGCTTGATCTTTACTGAACTTAGTTTAGGTACCGAAAGCGGCGGCAATACGGTGTATCATTCTTCGCAAAGAGGCTTAAGCGGATTAAACGATGAGCTAGAGTTTAAAGCTTTAGTTCCGGCCGTAATTGATATTACCGGCTCCAACTACATCTTGGTAAAATGCCGCGATGAAGATGGTAATGAAAGCATTGCCGAAAAGTCTTTTATGGTGGTAAACCCCGATAATGTGGCGCCCGTATTTAAGAACGTGTATAGCAATGGTTTCTTAACGCGCAATCCCAATACAGCCTTCGAAATTGTGTACACGGTAGAAGATGATAAGGGCTTAGATCGAATAGAATTCAGCTTTAGAAATTGGGATGGTCAGAATTTAGGCACTGAGTTCGAAGGTGGCAGCATTGCCATTAATGGCCAAACCAGCTATGCTAATGTGTGGGTGGCTTTGGGCGACCCCTCTTATGTTTCGGGTACTCCCTTTAAAGTGGAGCTTAAGCTTTATGACCTTGCGGGAAATGAAAGCCGTATGGTGATGAGCCCGGTTTACAATATCCAGTAGGAATTAAATTAAGCCCCGGTTTTTCATTTCAAGGTATTTATTAATCACCTCTACCCGAAGATCGGCGGGACGAGTTAATAAGGTTTGGATGCCCACCTTTTGGAGGGCGGTGGCTATTCGGCGCTTTTCTAATATCATATCCTCCGCCAAACCTTTGCGGTAGATGGATCTCAAATCTGGAGCATCGTCGAGGCTTACATCTTCCACTTCTTCATTTAAGAAGAATATTACCAAAAGCCGATGCTTACGATTGATAAGACTGAGGTAGGGCAATTGGCGTCGCATGGCTTCTACCGTTTCAAAATTGGTGTAAAGCATCATTAAGCTGCGTTCCTTTAGGCGGTAGGTGCTCCAACGGTATAAGGCCCTAAAATCGGTTTCTTTATAAGAGGTTTTTTCCGCGTAAAGCGCTTCCATTATGCGCTGTAGCTGATTATTGCGGTTCTCGGGATAAACCTGACCTTCTACTCGATGCTGCACCGTTACTAGTCCGGGCCGATCGGATTTTTTAAGCGAAATGTCCGCCAATACCAAGCTGGCGTTTATAGCATGATCGAGCAGACTTAATCCGCCGAAAGGCATGCGCATGGTACGACCTTTATCGATGGCGGCGACGATATTCTGACTGCGTTCATCGCGGTAATGATTCACCATAAGTTGGGCACTACGCGCGGTAGCCTTCCAGTTAATCCGACGGTAATCATCGCCTTCTACATAGCGGTCAATTTTCTCAAACTCCCGACTAATGCTAATCCTGCGTACCTTCTTTTCGCCACTGCGCTGCAGGCGGTCGCTAAAGGCAATCAGCTCATACTTCCGGAGCTCTAAAAAGCTTGGATAGCATTTCACCTCCTGCTCCGCGGGAATTTTATAGCCTCGTTGTATGGAATGACTCAGCAGGGAAGCATAAAGGCGTAAGGCTCCAAAACGATAGGGTCCCCGTTTTACCGGCTTTAAATAGTAAACGATAGACTTAGTTTCTGCCGCTTCCAGCACCAAATCGAAACTATTATCGCGCCATTGAAATTGCTCGGGCACCTCATCAATCAGCTTTAAGCTAATGCGATTATAGTAATTGCTAATAATGCGAATTTGAATTTTATTGTCGTCGCCATTACTAAAGCGCTCGCCACATATTCTTTCGGCCTGCAAGCCATTCTTTTGGCGGTAAAGGATAATCAGCTCCAGCGCCAAAACCAAAGCATAGGCGGCAGAAATAAGGTAAACTGGGGCCGCGAGGAAATTCCAAAACTCCGCCGCTACCCACAGCACAATTAGGCCAGCAAAGTAGCGGTAGAAATTAGGGTGTAGATATATGGATTTCCAGAATCTCACGCGCCGGGAACTTCAATGGAGCGCACCATTTGCTGGATGAGCTCCTCGGGAGAAATACCTTCCATTTCTTGCTCCGGACTTAAAATTACCCGGTGGGCCAAAACGGGCGCGTCTAAAAAGCGGATATCCTCGGGACTCACGAAATCGCGGTTTTGTAAGGCCGCAAAAGCCCGCGCTGCTTTTAGCAAGGCAATGGAAGCCCGCGGGGAAGCCCCTAAATACAAGCTACCATTATTACGGGTGGCATTGGTAATGGCGGCAATGTATTTTAGCATATCCTCCTCCACGTGAATTTCCTCGGCCACCTTGCGCAGTTCGATAATATCGGCACTGCTCAGCACTTGCTCTACCTGCTGATCATCACCCGTTTTAAAACCTAAATGCAGTTTAAGAATATCGAATTCCTCGGCATCATTTGGGTATTCCATTTTTACTTTAAAGAGGAAGCGGTCTAATTGCGCTTCTGGCAATCGGTAGGTTCCCTCTTGCTCCACCGGGTTTTGAGTGGCTAAAACCATATAAGGCTCCTCCATGGGATAGCGTTTGCCATCGATACTCACTTGGCGCTCTTCCATCACTTCAAAAAGGGCGGCCTGGGTTTTAGCGGGTGAACGGTTAATCTCATCCACTAATAATAATTGAGTAAATACTGGACCAGCCTTAAACTCAAATTCACCGGTCTTTTGATTATACACCGAGGTCCCCAATATATCGGAAGGCATCAAGTCGGGCGTAAACTGTATACGGGAATATTGTAAATCTAAAGAGCGGGCCATTAGTTTGGCCAGCTGGGTTTTGGCAATACCGGGAACCCCTTCTATAAGCACATGACCATCTGCGATAAGCGCTACTTGCAATAGCTCTACCGCCTTTTTTTGACCGATAATAAAACGAGCAATTTGCTCGCGTACTTTGGCGAGTTCGGCATTAAAATGACTAAGATCTACCCGATTCTGAAAGGGCTCATTAGTGTTTTCTAGATTTTCTTCCATGGCCGTATTGATTGTAAAAATTCTTTAATTGTTTTTCTTGCTCCAATAAGGTGTCACTGCTTACTGGTACTTCTTCATCTATAAATGCTTGGCGATAGGCGAAGCGTAAATAACCCAAGAGTTTAGGGTCGAGATCTAGCTTGCGCGCCAAATCTTCAAAACCTTGTTGCTCCGAATCGCGCAAACGAATTTGATAGCGATTGTGCACGAAATCGTTCCAGTACTCCATGCGCTTTTTAAACATGTTGCGATGGTGGGCATTTTTATAATACAGCGCACTAAGTCGGTTTAAGAAGTCGAGGCTGTTATTGCTAAAGGCATCTAAAACCGGAATCATTTTCTGTCGGCGTTTGGAGCCAATAAGCAGATAGGCCAGTATTAAGGCTATACCGAGGTATAAAGCAGTGCGCAAATAGGGGCTGTAAAGTAAAACTCTTAATGGGCTGCCGGGCTCAATTCTACCGAGGTGGTAAAACTCAAAATGATAGGTGGGCAAATCCCTTTTAAGGTAAGAGAGTATTCCGGCACTAAATGCTCGGGAAACGCTATCCATCAAAAAATAATTTTGCAAGAGCTCTGGCGAAGAAAAAAGTACCAGCTGACCTTTACCCCAAGCCATGGAGCGGGCAATGGGCATATCCGCCGAATTAAAAGCAAAGTTTAGCGCTGCATTATTGCTATCGACCACGCTTAAAGCACCTAGGGCATAAGTTGCTGCTTTTACGGGTACTTTAAAGGTATCCTTGGGCCAGGTCTTTAAATCAGGATGAAAGTAAAAGCTTTCGTTATTGCTAAGCTGCTGATACACTTGCTTAAGGTCAATGCTAAAATTGCTCGACTTTAAGCGATAGCCAAAAACTTCCTCCAAATAACTTGGGATTTGATGGGCGCCAATAATAAGCACTCCCCCCGCTTTAACAGAGGAGCTAAACCGCTTCCAGTCCTGAGGACTAGGCTTTACATCTTTTCCTAAAATAAGATAATTGGCCGGGGCCAGACTATCTACAATATCCTCACTTTCGGTAAGCGGGTCATAAAGGGATTTAATGCTGGAGCCGGTATAATCGCTTACCATTTGGTGTAATACTTCCCCACCAAAAGCGCGACTATCATCTTCGTTCCAGGTTTCGGGTGGAATGGATTGTGGACTTAAAAACCAAGCTAGGAATAAAATGGATAAGCCGATTAAAAGGCCGATTATATTGGGACTAATTCTTCTCATAATCCCCCGAGCTTTTTGCAGTCTTGGCGGTATTGCTGGGCCCGACTTTCATCGGCTTCAAAGCCCCCGTACCACACGTATTCGAAGGTGCGACCCAATTGCGCAAATTGCTGGGCCAAGGTTTCGCTCTTTATTTCATAGCGGTAATCTACACTGGTTTTTAAAGGCGAGATTTTAAGGTGTCCGCTCGCCTCTAATTTCCGCAGTAAAAGGTGAAATTGAAGATGGATGTATTCGCGCCAATCTTTATTCCGCTCCGCTTTCTCCAATAATTGGTGGAGACTTTCCTCAGGGATTTCTTCCATCACCATTTTACTGGTATCCAGGTTTCGTTTCCGATTTGTAGCTAGGCCAATCCGGTCGGGGCCTAAAATGCGGTAAAGAATATAGAGTAAGGCCGCGGCTCCCAGCACAATGAGCAAGGTGCGACTCCAAACATTGGACAGCGCTCCAAACCAAAAGCGTTGAAGGTAATAGCCGATTTCTCGTTTTAGGCGATCCAGCCAAGATTCGCCTTCTCCCCGAACTGGACCAATATTATAGTCGTAACTAGAGTTGCTCTCCAGCTCTTCCAGCAATTCGGGACTAGGCTGCCGATAGAGGGTACTATCGCCATCTAAGCCCCGACTGGAAAAGGCTAGGAAAAAGAAGAAAAGTAAGAGCTTTAATCTAATACTCACCTTCCTGATTAAGATTAGTGCTTTCAGTACTTGAGGCTTCTTGCAAGGCGATCTTTACGCCTACCGCATCCTTCTCTTCTACCATATTACAATACCAAGCAAAAATGCCGGTGTAGAAGATGATTCCAAAGAAAACGATGGCCAAAATGTTAATTACGGCTGAGGCAATTATAAAGCCATCCGATTGCAAACTTTCAGTTACTGCCTGAGGGTCATCCAAAGCTAAAAAGGCACTGGCTCCGCCAAATATCATAAGAGGGATCGAAAAGGCCAAAATGATTAAATAGCCAATAATGCCCAAGAGAATCATAAAGCCAAAGCTTCGCCACCAAGCATCTTTAATTAATTCGCTACTGCGGCTAAAGCTATCCATATCCTTGCGTTCCATCACTAAAGTGGGGAATACTAAGGAGAAGCGCACGGCAAAGTATATACCAGGAATTATAAATAAGACGGTTCCAATAAAAAGCGCTAAACCATATAGGATACTCAATAAAATGGCATAACCTAAGTTCTTTCTCACCTCAATCCATACGCTGGCGGTGCTGGGGTTTTCATCGGTTTCTTGAGCAATTTTGTAATAGGAAAGAATAGTTAGTATGCTTAGAATGGATACTAGTCCATTAAGGATGTTCACTAGTAAAGCCATGCCGGTAAAGTTGGTCACATCAATAAATCCATTACCAGGATTATAAGCACCAGAATTAACATCGCTCCACAGGTTATGGGTATAATAATATTGCACCGCGATATAAAGCAAAGCTACAGGGAGCACGATGCTCGCAAGGGCTTTTATGATGTGCTTAAAATGAGTTCGAACTAAAGCAAAGCTTAGGTTTATAGCTTCGCCAGCGCTGCGTTTCTGAAAAAGGGTTGCCTTAAGGCTGCTTGATGCGTTCATGTGCTTGGTGGATTATTTTTGGATATAAAACGAAGTAAAAAAGTATAAAGGCCAAAGAGCTAATGATAATAAAGAGTTTTAACCAATCGGGCATTTCGGTTAATCGGGTAACATAGCCTTCTAAAAATCCGGCTACGATAAACACGGGCACTAAGCCTAAAATCATTTTTAGTGAATCGCGGGCTCCCCTTTGAAAGCTTAAGCTCCGACTATGAGAACCAGGAAAAATAAAGCTGTTGCCCAATACAATGCCCGCCGCTCCTGCTAAAATGATGGCCGATATTTCGAGGGTACCATGAATCCAAATGGTAAGTGCGGAAGTCCATAATAAGCCCTTGGCATAAAAGAAGTATTGAAAGGCGCCCAACATAATACCATTGCGCAATAGGCTAAAACAGGCGCCTAAGGCGGTAAAAAGACCCAGGGCGAAGGTGTAAAAAGAGACCAGTACATTATTGGTGGTAATGCCTAAAGACATTTGCAATCGGCCCGCTTGCTTATAAACCGCCATCGGATCATTATTGGCGATGTTCTCCTCCGTCATGTCGATGTAATAATCGCCCATAATAAGCCGCGCATAAGTAGCATCTTGAGAAGCACTGTAAGCGCCTATAAGCATACTAAGCCCAAAAACTAAAAAGGAATACAGTACTTCCTTCCGGTATTTATAATACACCAGGGGCAGGTCTTCCGACCAGAATTTAAGGAATCGATTTCCACTAAGCTTATGACCCTTATTTACCTGCGAATGAACCTTATGCGCCAATTGATGCAAGTATACCGAGGCTTCTCCACCCGGATAAAAAGTATCTGCATAGGAGAGATCGTCTGTTACTTGTAGGTACAGTTTTTTGAGTTGATCAGGGCTATGAGATTTTGTTTCCTTAAGTAGGCGCTCAAATTCCTGCCAACGTTTTATATTCGACCGAATAAATGCAGACTCTGTCATCAAATAGTTAAAGGCCCCGAAAAATACAGAAAATGGAGACGATTCAAATTGAAACTGGTCAAAATATCCGCATAGAACATAAACTAGCCGGTGTGGGCAGTCGGGTAGTGGCCACTTTAATCGATTATTTTATTCTAGGCCTTTTTTGGTTACTGATGCTAGGGGTTTTCGGTTGGCTTGACGTGCGAGTTGATTACTTCTTTTTGATGAATTTAATCGTGACCCTAATGATTCTTTTATACCAACCACTTTGTGAGCTCTTGCTGGATGGGGCCTCGCTTGGTAAGAAGATCATGCGCATTAAAATTGTAAAGCTAAACGGCGATAAGCTGGGAGTAACGGCGGTAAGCCTTCGTGCTCTATTAGGGATTATAGAAGTTTATGGTAGTAGTGGCGCCATCGCGGTAATTTTCACGGCATTTAGTCCCAAGGGTCAGCGATTGGGGGATATGGCTGCTGGCACCACTGCCATTCGCTTAAGGGGTAATATTAAAAAACTGGGCGCTCAATTAGATCAAAGACCCAAATTGGATGATGACTACGAACCCACCTACAGCAATGTTATTAGGCTAAGCGACCAAGATATAGAGCTTTGTCGCCGCGCCATGGATGCCTTTAGGGAAACGCAAAACCGCGAAGCGATGGAGATGGCTAAAAGCATGGTGGAGAAAAAAATTGGGGTAAGCACCGACCTACACCCCATTAAATTTCTGGTTACCGTGGAGCGCGATCATTTGTATTACAGCCTGCGTGCCGAGGAAAAACGAAACGGAAACATTACTAAAATTCTAGATCAGGAGCAGTCGCTTTAAAACCACTGATCCATCTTTCAGGCATTTAAACAATAATTTATTGCCGATAAATAAGCTGCGAGCTCCCGTCTTTAAAGCTCACTAATATTAATCCCCGATAGGAAGATTTAAAATACAGTTTATCGCCTTCTCGACTAAAATCTAGCTCTTGTCCTTGTACATTATATAAGGCCTTCAGCTCTTTTTTAGGGGGAATCACCAGCCAGTCTTTAGCAGGGTTAGGGTATAGCTCGGAGGCTGATGGAGTCTCTTCTGGCAGTGAAACTCCCGTACAATTTAGGGCATTAATATGCTGCCATAGTTCTTCATCAAATCCCGAAAGGGCCAGCAGTGAAGAGTCGGCCGCATTCCCCTGGCGCACCACCACTAAACCTTGCGAGGGCACCACATAAATCCTTTGATCATTTTTTCCTGCCGCCATATACAGGTCGCTGGGGGCACTGGGAATAATGGGTCCATTAAAACTTGCCGCTAAACCGGGCTGAATAAAGCTGTTTTTACCATTAAGCCAAGTGAGGTAGCCATAAGCGGGGTTTAAGCTCTGACTGCTATTAATCATCGCCTGAAAGTAGAGGCTGTCGTTTAATACTTTAGTACCGTTCCATTCCCCTTCGGCCAAAAGCAAGAGGCCAAAGCGAGCCATTTGTCGGGCATTGGAAAAGTAGAGATTATCCAGCCACAAACCTCTAAAGCCGATGCTTCCCGCTAAGGTGTTTTGGGTATAGCGATTAATGCCGGTGGCCGCGGCATTTTCCAATACATCCTTTAAAAGTAAATAAGGCGCATTATGGTAAAACCATTGATTGCCCGCATCGGTACGGTATTGCAAGCAGGTATCGATGGTGCAATCCCAATTCGGAACCAAGTAGTCCAAACCGGTAGTCATTTGCAATTGATCTTCTACCCGAATTAAAGCCTCTTTATGCGCCGGCATGCTGGTCCAGCCTGCTCCCAAATAATGCGAAACCGAATCATTAATATTAAGCAGGCCCTCTTCTTGGGCCTTACCGATTAAAAAGGCCATTAGGGTTTTACCCGCCGAAGCCCAATACCAAACTGAATCTTGGGTATAAGTTCCATAATAGGCTTCATGTACAATTTTGCCATCCTTAAGGATAATGCAGGATTTGGAATTCGCTTCAATTAAAAAACTGTCGAGGGCCGCAATTTCGGGCGGACACCAATTTAGGCTCGCCGGACTAAGGCTATCCCAAGTGGAGCCGGGAAAGTACAGTTGGGCTTGGGCGGTGCTAGCCAGCAGGGTAAAGAGGAGTAAAAGCTTCTTCATTTTTATTTAGATAGAGCTCTTCGCTGTTAAATAGTTTAATCCGCTGCTGCTAGATTTCATCAAAGCCTGGTCTTTTAAACTTCATGTAATTTGGAAATGCATTTTGCAATTGCTCGCGGAAATCAGCATTGCAAAGGCTCCAGGCCTTTAAGATATCGTTTTCGGGATACGCTTTCGGCAGCTGATTAATGACCGATTCTATTTCATTGAGCACTAAGATAAGGGCCTTAGCACTGCCATTCCAGTCACTTTGGGCGGGTATTTCGCCACCAGCATCGAATCGACCGCCAAGGGCCCGGTGAAGTTTGGGACCCACAAAATTGCGATGCTGAAGCAGGGTTTCCCTAGCATTCCAAAGGGCCATAAAGGAGGGATTATCCACATAGGCATTTTGCTTTTTAGTGGCTTGCTCCCACTTCTCGTTAATTAAGCTTAGCGCTTGACTAAAGTACTGCTGCCAACGATCATAGAGCGGCAGAATACTGGATTGATTAGGGTCAAAATCGCCGCGCGCTTCTTTCTGCGCCAGCTTTTCGGGTAAGGCTTCTAATTCCGCGAGATTGATATCGGCAAACTCATTAGTGTTTGCTGGCTCGGGAATTCGCTCTGCCCAATCCTCCGCACTCACCTCTTCCCCTTGGTGCTTCGCTTGATAATAGCCACACAATTGCCGCAAAGTGCAGCGTTCGCACCAGCGATTGCAATAATGATGTATAGAGGGAATACGAAACATTGCTTAAAAATAAGAAGATTAAGGTGCTTCTTTTCTCTGCTTTTCTTTTTTTCTGATGCTATTCTTTTGATAATCCCGGCAGGGCCGGGACCCCAAGCTCCGTAGTAGCGATTTTCTTATATAGGTCATTAACGAGTTCCACATT